>JAQCEO010000067.1 GCA_027729805.1 Actinomycetota bacterium | reverse complement strand
CATACCAACCCGTCATGTGGGTGATTCTTGCAGGTGTTAGGCAATGGGTCGCAACTGGTGATGGGAGCCATGAGGGGATCGAACTTGGACGCGGCAACATGCCGATTCTCCGGCTGGGACAAGAAGCACGTCGCCAAGGATCTATGTGGTGCCAGATCGAAGATCTAGTGCCCGGAAATGTCGAGGATCAACTTCCCGGTGTTATCGCCGGCGAACAGTCGCATGAAGACCTCGTGGAAGTCGGTGATCTTTCCCGGCACGATGGTCTCCGGGGCGATGATCTTGCCCGCCTTGGCCCATTGGGCAAGGCGCTTGCGCGCGACCGAGTATTCACCAGCGTGATCGAAGACCAAGAAGCCCTGCATAGTTGCGCGGCGTACGAGCAAGGCTAGGTAGTTTGATGGCCCGGGGGTAACAGATTCGGCGTTGTATTGCGAGATGGCACCGCAAATGATGATTCGCGCATGCATTGCCAGCTGGCTAAGGGCAGTATTGAGAATCGCACCGCCGACATTGTCGAAATACACGTCAATGCCGGCGGGGCAGTGCTGCTGGAAGCTTTCGCGCAGATTTGCGTTCTTGTAATCGATCGCGGCGTCGAAGCCCAATTCATTGACAACGAATGCGCATTTATCGGGCCCGCCCGCGAGGCCAACGGTGTGACAACCATTGATCTTGGCGAGTTGGCCCACTATCGAGCCAACGGCACCGGCCGCAGCGGAAACCACCACCGTATCGCCGGCGCGCGGGCGGCCATAGTCAAAGAAGCCGAAATACGCGGTCATGCCGGTCATGCCGAGTGCCCCGAGGTACATCGATTGGGTGCCGAGTTTCGGATCAATTCGGGTGACTCCGGTGCCGTCAGAGACCGCGTATTCCTGAACACCGAAAGTTCCCTGCACGAAGTCACCGATTTTGAACCTAGGGTGGTTCGAGCTGATTACTTCACCTACGGCGCCGGCGCGCATAACCTCACCGATCGCCACCGGCGGTAGGTAGGAGGGGCGATCATCGAGCCAGCCGCGCATGGCCGGGTCCAAGGAGATCATCGTGATGCGCACCAAGAACTGGCCGAGTCCAAGTCCGGGGATGTCGGTCGTCTCCAGGCTCCAGTCCGCGGCCACGGGCAAACCGGCTGGGCGGCGGGCCAATTGAACGCAGGTATAAGTGCCAGAACCGTCGTTGCGCAGATTCCCCATAGTAAACCTTCGCACACCACGGCGATTTAGCCGTAGATCGGCACCTGATGGCCCAGATTGTGGTGCCACGAGTGAAACTGGCCACCGGCCGACCAAGTTGGCGAAAACCCTATTTGGGATCAACGCCTAGGTATCTGGGTGCGGGGTGTTGCTGTCCTTTTATCTAAATGCCAGCTGGTACTACCCACCCGATCTGAGCACACCAACCCTGCTCGGCGATAACCCGGTTGGTATCGACGGTTTGGTCGGCCGGGTATTCGACTGGTTCACCTACTTCACGATTTTAAGTAATCTCATCGCGGCAATGGTGATGACCTTGCTCTTCATTCGCCCTACCCGCTATAGCAAATTGATTCGGGTGCTTCGGCTCGACTCCTTACTCATGATCGTCATTACCGGAATTATCTACAACCTCCTGCTGGATCGAGGGGTTTCGCATGAAGGTTTGGATTTCTTCTCCAATGGGCTTCAGCATGTGACAACGCCGATTCTCACGGTGCTCGTCTGGCTAATTGTTGGGCCCCGTAATTGGATAAACTTCAAGGTGAATGCCCTGTCTTTGATCATCCCAATTATTTGGGCAGCATTCGCGCTGGCCTTTGTCGGTTTGATCACTGTGCTCGCAATCATTTTGGCGCTGGTGCTCATTTCCGTCGATGCTGCAATTTCGGCACTGACCAGTCGCGCGAAAAGTAGTTGAATCGGCACCCTTGTAGGATGCGGGTTGGTTAATCGGTGATGACCGGGTAAGGGAGGCCAACGAGCATGGGCGCCTTGCTCGCATTGGCTTCGAGCCTTACCTGGGGCGTGGCGGATTTCATGGGTGGGCTGGCGGCCCGCCGGGTCGGCCCGGTTCATGTCTTAGCGGTGTCCTACCCGGCCGGTGCGGTGGTGGTGACCTTCTTTGCGCTGTTCGTGATCCCCGGTGAGATATCGGCCGGGGTACTGATCTGGGGCACCTTGTCCGGCATTATCGGCGCACTGGGTATCTGCTTGCTCTACCTCGCCTTGGTACATGGGCCGATGGGCATCGTCTCACCGATCACCGCGGTGCTGGCTGGCGCGGTTCCGGCCTTCGTGGGCCTCCTGCGCGGGGAGTCACTATCGCCACTGGCCATTTTCGGGATTCTTTGCGCTGGGGTAGCCGTCGTGTTGGTGAGTCGTGAAACCGGCGAGCATGCCAAGGTGACGGTCTCGACCATCGGGCTAGCCGCCGCAAGCGGGGTGGCAATCGGCTTGTATCTGACCGCCATCGGCTTGGCGCCGGCTGACTCCGGGGTGTGGGCCGCCACGTTTGGGCGTTGGGTATCAACGCTCATCATGCTGACGGTGCTAGTTGTTTTCGCACGACCATTCGTGCGACAAGGGTTTCCGTGGCTACTTGTCATTGCCTCTGGGATTTTGGATGCACTCGCCAATGGGGTATTCCAGTTAGCCGCACAACGCGGCCAGTTATCAGTTGTTGCCGTGATTGGCTCGCTCTACCCCGTCGCCACGGTGATCTTGGCCTGGATAATCATCAAGGAGCGACTCAACAGGATCCAGTTAGTTGGGGTGGCGCTAGCACTCTTCGCGGCCGCAACTTTGTCACTTAGTTCCTGATTTGCTGACTGCGACGAAAGGAAATCTATGATCACCGCCGAGCGGCATGGCAATGTGAGCGTGCTACGCATGGACTACGCGAAAGTAAATGTCATTGATCTTGAGTTCCTGACAGCCATCGCTGAGAGTGTTCGTGCGGTACCACCGACTGATGCAATTGTGCTCACCGGTAACGGCAGAGCATTCTCGGCTGGGGTGAACCTAAAACGGCTCATGGAAGAAGACCTTGGCTACACCACTGAATTGTTGGACATGTTGTCCGGTGCAATTTTGGAAGTGTTTCTCCATCCCCGTCCGGTGATCGCCGCGATTGACGGGCATGCGATTGCGGGCGGATTCATTCTCGCGGCTGCCTGCGACCTCCGGCTGATGTCGGCGGGGCTGATCGGCATGACCGAACTCAAGGTGGGTGTGCCGATTGGGTCCATCCTCCGCGAAATCGCGCGGCACAGTCTGGGCCACTACACCCAGTCCTTGATGCTCACCGGTGATCTCATTAATGCCCAACGGGGGTATGAAATCGGTTTTGTGGACGCGGTAACCGAACCGGAGAAACTCCTAGATGCGGCGATTGAGCGGGCCAGCGCACTTGCTGCCGTCCCGGCCGCCACCTATGCCCTAACCAAGCGGAGTTTGAAGTTCGAGGCGGTGCGGCGCATGAATGTGGCTGAACCTGAGTTTGATGCGGAAATCGGAGCGGCTTGGCACGACCCCGAAATCCGCGCCGGTATCGCCGAGTACTTGACGTCAATTAGTCGGAAGTGACCTAGGTAGTTGCGGGGCGCGATTTTAGTGCCACCCGAATCATCGGCACCTGTATTGGCACTCGCAGCCAAGCGCCGACCTTATGCGGTGTGCTGGTGCGCGCTGAGCGCTGGACTTTAATTGCGTATTCCCAGTTGCCTACCCAAACGGCAAGTAGCAAGGTCGCTGAAGCGAGGGGTGCCCAGCGCTGCCGGGTTAGCAGCCCGACCCCGCACACGATTTCGGCAACGCCACTGGCATAGATGATCTCGCGGTGCGCCGGCAGGCCTCGTGGCATCAACGGCTCAAAGGCATCGGGCTGCACCAAGTGGACGATGCCGCTGGTGAGGAATGAGCCAGCCAGGATCTTGGTACCAATTGGCAAATGCGTGGTCATGTAGCCAGTGTCTCGCGGTTAGAGGTGGGCATGCACACCGACTCTGCTGATGTGGTGATAGTCGGCAGCGGCATGGGCGGGGGCACCTTGGGGCAAGGTATCTACGGGCGGTGGGCTACCTCGGTATTTTCGGGCAGCGCCGCACCATGGATGTGAACAGCCACCTGTGCGGTACCAGCGTGGTCGACCGGCCTGGCCGCCGAGAACGATTGGGGCTACCAGTTAGCGGGGCGCGGGACTTAAAGATTGCGGGAAAAAATTGCGTCAATCTCGGCCAGGTCGGACGGGCTGATTGCGCGGGCGCGTTGCCGAGCCCAGTCCCGATGCATCTGCCGGCGCTGGGCCGCCTCGCGGCTTTGGGGTTCGCGGTCAAACACTGTTGCGAATATCTGAGCGAATGGTTTCACTGCTGGTCACTCCTTTATAGTAACTTTCCTGCTGGCCCTTTGGGATCTTCCAAAATGGCCTCGTTCGGTGAGCGGGTGTGCTCGGTGATGAAGTGAATTGTCCCGCACATCTTGAGCGCCTCGAACAAAAAAGGGGTGTTTGTGCGATAATTCACAAACTGTTCACGGGAAAGCTGGATTTAAGGTGTGACAGGTCACAATCGCACCCGCCATTTGAGGGATGTGCGACGATCTGCACCTAGGGCTTTGCTGGAGGTATCCGTGGGCACGGTGATCACCTACTCCCCAAAGGTGTTCATTCCGCTCACCATGCTTTGTCGTGATCGCTGCGGCTACTGCACCTTTGCGCAGTCGCCGGCGCACCTGCCGGCGCCGTACCTAAGCCCAGACGAAGTCCTCGCGATCGCCCGCCAAGGAGCCGATGCCGGCTGCCATGAGGCGCTGTTCACCCTTGGTGAATTACCCGAGGCCAGGTACCCGGTGGCGCAGCAATGGCTCACCGCTCGCGGTTACCGCACCACCGTTGACTATTTGGCCGCAATGTGCCAGCTAGTGGTCGAGGAGACGGGCCTGTTGCCGCACGCCAATGCCGGCGCGCTCAGCGCGATCGACTTAGCCAAGCTACGCCAGGTGGCGCCCAGCCAAGGCATGATGATTGAGTCCTTGCGGGCGGATCTAGTGGCGCACCGCGGAGCCCCCGATAAGACCCCAGAGCGGCGCCTTGCGACTTTGCGGTTTGCGGGGGAGTTGGCGATCCCATTTACCACCGGCATCCTGGTCGGTATCGGGGAAAACCGCGATGACCGGATCAAGGCTTTGGAGGCGATTGCGGCCGCGCAGCAGCGCTACGGGCATATCCAAGAGGTTATTGTCCAGAACTTCGTCCCAAAACCTGGCACCTTGATGCGCGACCACCCGGCTTGTTCGGAAGCTGATCTTATTGACGCCATCGCACTAGCCCGCAATATCTTGCCGGCCGAAGTACATCTGCAGGCACCACCTAACTTGGTTGATGATCCAACCGTGTTGATCGAGGCGGGTATCGATGACTTCGGTGGGATCTCACCGGTAACCGCCGATCACGTCAATCCAGAAAAACCGTGGCCGAGTATCTCGTCGCTGCGCGCGATGGCCGAATCACGTGGGATGTCACTTGTGCCGCGCCTGACTATCTACCCGGAGTTTGCCCTTGATCCAAGTCGTTGGCTGGACGCAAACTTACGGTTTGCGGTACTTGACCGAAGTGATGCGCAAGGGTTCGGCCGAGATGACCCGGGGGCCACCTTCCCCGAGCGTCACGAGGCGGCCGCGAATATCGGAACCGGCGCCGAAGTTGTGCAGATCGGTCGACGCTCAACTGTTTGGTACTCCGGTGCGGATCGTGTTCCGATGACACTAATCAGTGGGTCAACCATGCGGGTAGCCATTAAAGGTGCGATCCGAGAAGTATTGGATGGGGCTGAACTCGGGCAAGAACTTGATGTAGCCGAGATCACCACCTTGTTTACCGCCCGTGGCGCCGAGGTTGCTGCCGTCGCGGCCTATGCGGACGACCTGCGGGCACAAGTAAATGGCGATGAAGTTACGTTCGTACACAACCGCAATATCAACTACACGAATGTCTGTACCTTCAAGTGTACTTTTTGTGGTTTCTCCAAGGGGCCGTTGTCCTTGAACCTGCGGGGCGCGCCGTACCTGCTGACTAATGACCAAATAGTTGACCGCGTGCGCGCGGCGGCGGATCTTGGTGCAACTGAAGTTTGCTTGCAGGGCGGTATTCACCCAGACTTTGATGGTGACTACTACGTGGAGGTCTGTCGAACGGTTAAGGCCGCGGTGCCCGAGATGCACGTCCATGGTTTCACCGCACTGGAAGTAACCGAAGGCGCGCGGCGCCTAGGGGAGCCGCTAAGGGATTACCTAATTCGCATGAAGGAAGCTGGCTTGAGTTCGCTTCCTGGCACCGCGGCGGAGATTTTGGATGATGAAATCCGAGCGATTTTGTGCCCCGACAAAGTCAATACCGAGCAGTGGCTGAGGTGCCATGAGATCGCCCACGAAGTCGGCTTGCGGTCGAACGTCACCATCATGTTTGGCAGCGTTGAGCAGCCGGTGCACTGGGCCCGACACTTAGTGCGCACCCGCGAACTGCAAAAGCGCACCGGTGGATTCACCGAATTCATCCCACTGCCCTTCGTGCACATGGCTGCACCGATTTACTTAAAACGCCGGGCGCGACGGGGTCCGACATGGCGTGAGACGGTGCTCATGCATGCGGTCGGGCGCATCGCTTACCACGGGCAGATCGACAATATCCAAGCTTCTTGGGTAAAGTTGGGTATTCAAGGGGCGCGGCAATTGCTACAGGCGGGAGTAAATGACCTAGGCGGGACCTTGATGGATGAAAACATCTCGCGCGCCGCTGGCGCAACTCACGGGCAAGGCCTAACTCCTGCGGACTTCCAAGCCATCTGCGACCCGATCGGCCGCACGGCCAAGGAGCGCACGACTTTTTATGGTTCGAAGGCTGCCAATGAAAGAACTGTGTCCGTATGACGGTTAGGTCGTTGGTCACGGCCGACTCCATGGCGCATCTGAGCTCGCGCCTTCGGCTAGATGTCGATGAGCAGTCGGTGGCGTGATCGGACCGGTGCCTAAGCGCTCGTATCTCGGCACCCCGGCAACGGCACCGGGCCCGGCCGGACCGCAGATGCTAAAAGCCTTCGGGAAAATTCGCAACAACCCCTTGATGTATCTAAATCAAGTGTGGCAGGAGTACGGCGATGTCGTGCAATTTCCAATTCCCCGACCACCTTCATATCTGGTGGTGGATCCAGCCGGTGTCGAACGCGTCCTGCTTGGTAGTGCTCGTGACTACGGGAAGTCAACAATCCAGTATCGCTCGTTATCGCTGGTGACCGGTGAGGGTTTGTTGACGGCCGACACCGAAGTCTGGCGACGCCAGCGGCCGATGGTGCAACCGGCTTTTCATCACGAGAGCCTTACGGAGATTGCCGGTCACATTGCGATCGCGATTGATCGCATAACCGATGATTGGCGCCGGGCAGGTTCTGGCACCGTCATTGATGTCGATGCGGCCATGATGCACGGCGCATTGGAGGTCGTGGGTCATGCGCTGTTCGGCACGGATCTATCAGGTGATGCCGAACAATTGGCGAGCGCAACATTAAGTGCTTTGGACGTAGTCATCGCCCGGGCGCGGGTGCCGATTTCGCCGCCGCGTTGGGTTCCGACTCCCGCGAATCGAATCTTGCGTCGGGCCAATGGCCAACTAGATGCCGCGGTGCGCGCGATGTTGCAGGACCGGCGCTCACTAGCTAGGGAGCAGCCGGCCGACATGCTCGACATCTTGCTGTCGGTCAGGGATGAAGATGGTGTCGGCCTTACCGAACTGCAGATCCGTAACCAAATGGTCACCTTTATCGTCGCGGGGCACGAGACGGTCGCAAGTGCACTCTCCTGGGCTTGGGGCCTACTTGCCGCCAACCCGGTATGGCAATCGCGAATGCAAGATGAGATCGACGAAGTCATTGGTGCGCGGCAGGTCACCTTTGTTGACTACCCACGCTTACCGGTCACGCGGGCCATTTTCGACGAAGTGTTGCGCCTTTATCCACCCGCCTGGTTGATCACCCGGAAGTCACTTGCGGGCGATGTGCTCGGTGGCCGGGAGGTACCTGCAGGTGCGCTGATTATCTTGAGCCCGTATCTGCTGCACCGGCATCCAGATATCTGGGAGCAGCCGACTGACTTCGATCCCGGCAGGTTCCTCAGTGGAAAAGTAAATCGAACCGCGTTTATTCCGTATGGATATGGGCCCCGGCTTTGTGTTGGTCGTGACTTTGCCTATTTGGAGGGGGTTTTGATGTTGGCCGGTTTGGGTGGGCGTTTCGAAGTCGCATTCCCTAGCGGGGTCACGATGCCTACGGGTAAGCCGCTGGTCACGATCAGGCCACCTGCCGGGATGCCACTTGTGGTGCACGCTCGCGGGTAGTTCAGTTGGCTAGTAGTCGCAACACCTCAGCGTGCAGTAGGCCGTTAGTGGCCACGGCTGAGCCGCCACTTAGGGCCGGCCCACCGTCATAAGCGGTGATCTGGCCCCCGGCCTCTTGGACAATCGGGATTAACGCGGCCACGTCGTAGGGGGCAAGATCGGTCGGTTCAACCGAGATGTCGACGGCACCTTCGGCTACGAGCATATGTGACCAAAAATCACCGTAGGCGCGTTGGCGCCAAGTTGCTGCCGCCAACCTTGGTAACGTGTCCTCCCAGCCAACTGAATCCGAGTACGACAGTGAGGCATCGGCTAGCGCACGCACCGAGCTAACTCGCAATCTGTTAGCCGGTGCGCCAAATGTTGACACCCAAGCCCCATCACCTACCCGGGCCCACCAGCGCCGACCAAGTGCCGGGGCCGAAACCACCCCGAGGACGACCACATCGTCAAGAGCCAGCGCAATTAGGGTCGCCCAGACCGGTACTCCCCGCACATAGTTCTTGGTGCCGTCGATCGGGTCGATAATCCATTGCCGGTTGGCGTGCCCGGTGACCCCGAACTCCTCGCCGAGTACTGAATCCAGTGGGCGCTGCTCACTAAGTAACTGGCGCAGCATTTTTTCGGTCTGGCGATCGGCCTCGGTCACCGGAGTCAAGTCCGGTTTGGTGTCGATGACCAGATCAAGGGATTGAAAGTACGCCATGGAAATGGCGTCGGCGGTATCGGCCATCGCGAGGGCCAGGTCTAGGTCAGCGGCAAAGTCGGGCGTCACGCGGTGCAATCTATCGGCC
>JAQCEO010000010.1 GCA_027729805.1 Actinomycetota bacterium | reverse complement strand
TGCTCATCCGGTCCGAGTCACCACGTAATCACAAAGGGTCGCCAACGCTGCTTTGGGGGCACCGGCTGGCAGCGCGGCCAAGACGGCGCGGGCTTCGTCGGCCCATCTACTGGCCTCGGCCCGGGCTTCGTCTAAGGCTTGGTGGCCGCGCAACAGGGCCAGTGCCTCAGCGTGCTCCGCATCCTCGGGCAGCGGTCGTCCAAGTAGTTCCCGGAGCCGATAATCGGCCGGGTCCACATTCCCAAGCGCTATTAAGGTGGTAAGTGTCGGAACCCCTTCACGTAGGTCAGTTCCTGGTGTCTTGCCCGACTGCAAAGAGTCAGAAGTAATATCGACGATGTCGTCGGCTAATTGGAAGGCCACCCCGATAAGTTCGCCGAACTTGGTCAATGTCTCGGTTACCTCAGCGCTGGCCCCGGACATCATGGCCCCGTACCGACAACTGGTCGCAATCAAGGACCCGGTTTTGTCCGCTAGCACCGCAAGGTGGTGTTTAACCGGATCCATACCGTCGGCCGGGCCAACTGACTCCAGAATCTGGCCGGTGCAAAGGCGCTCGAAAGTCTGCGCTTGAATCCGAACCGCATCCGGGCCGAGGTCAGCCAAGATCGCAGAGGACCGAGCAAACAGGAAGTCACCGGTCAAGATCGCCACCGAGTTACCCCATCGCGCATTAGCGGTCTCAGCACCGCGGCGAACTGCGGCTTCATCCATCACATCATCGTGATACAAAGTCGCCACATGCGTAAGTTCGACAGCAACCGCTGCTGAAATCACCGATTGCCGGTTCGGGTCACCGAAGTGTGCCGAAAGCAGTACCAACAGCGGGCGAAACCTCTTGCCGCCGGCATCAACTAGGTGCCTTGATGCCGCGGTGACGAACGGGTACTCACTGCGCACGGCTTGACCCAGTGCCGCTTCAACGCGCGCCAGCCCCTGAGCCAACTCGCTTTCGAGTACCGGGTCAGGTGAGAAGCGGTCAAGCGTGGGTCGCAACATTAGGCAAAGATACTACTTAATGAACAAGCCAGCATTGCTGACCAATTCGAGGACCGGTTGCGGCAAAATGCCAAGCACCAAGGTGACAGTGGCACCGGCGGCCAGCGCAATGGTCGTGAAGACCGACGGCACCTCAACCGAGGCCGTCTGCGGCCCGGGCTCGGTTAAGAACATGACCACAATTACTCGAACGTAGAAGAAGGCCGCGATAAGTGACGCCACCACAGCAACGATGACCAGCCAAGTATCCCCGCTGGCAACCGCAGCCACGAAGACACTGAATTTACCGATAAACCCACTGGTTAGTGGGATGCCGGCAAGTCCGAGCATGAACAACGCGAAGACACCTCCCATGAGCGGGGATTTGCGACCTAGTCCGGCCCATTTCGACAAATTGGTGGCCTCACCAGACTCATCACGGACAAGTGAAATCACCGCGAAGGCGCCAATAGTGGTAAATCCGTAGGCGATTAGGTAGAACAGGGCGCCGGCAAGTCCCGCTGGGCTGGCGGCAATCACGCCTACCAAGATGAACCCGGCCTGCGCAATTGATGAGTACGCGAGCATGCGCTTGATATCACTTTGGCTGATCGCGATTACCGACCCGACCAACATGGTCAAGATCGCGATGATCCACAGCATCGGCACCCAGTCCCAGCGCATGCCGCCAAACGCGACGTACAAGACCCGCATCAGGGCACCGAAGGCTGCGATCTTCACGGTGGCGGCCATGAAGCCTGTTACCGCGGTTGGTGCGCCCTGATAAACATCAGGGGTCCACTGGTGAAACGGCACCGCCGCAACTTTGAAGAGCAGACCAACCAAGATCAAGGCCATGCCGATCAGCGCCAATGAGGTCTGACCGGGCTTGGCCGTCAAGACACTGGCGATTGCCGGTAATTTGGTTGAAGCCGCGTAACCGTAGACCAGTGCCACCCCGTAGATGAAGAAGGCGGAGGAAAAGGCACCGAGCAGGAAGTACTTAAGTGCTGCCTCCTGTGAGAGGAGGCGGCGGCGGCGCGCCATGCCAGCCAATAGGTACAGAGGCAATGACATTACTTCGAGTGCCACGAACATGAGCAGTAGATCATTGGCGGATACGAATAACACCATTCCCGAAACCGCGAACAAGAACAGTGGCCAAACTTCGGTCTGTAGGTACCCACGAGCCGTAAATTGCTTTTCGTCCTCGGAGCCAGGTAGCGCCGACGCACGCGCGGCAAATGCATCCCCGCTTGGATCAACTGAGCGCTCAGCCATCAATAAGGCACCCAAGATTGCGAGTACCAAAATTGCCGCCTGCATTACCAGTGCGGGACCGTCTATTGCAATCGCACCCTCTGCGGTTACCACCCGGACCCCGGTGATGGTAAAAATCCAAGCGAGGGACGCCACCAATGCTCCGAATACGATGAACAACTGGATGAAACGGCGGGAGCCGCGGGGCAGCAATGCCTCCACCAGAACCGAAATAACCCCCGCACCTAGTAAAATCAATAGCGGCGCAATTGCGTTGTAGTCGACGATCGGGAGTGTGAAGGGAACATCAACGTTCACCGCGGCGAGGATACTCACTGGCCGCTCCCGTCACTTGAGACTGTGGGGGTGGGATCGGTAGCGCCAATCGTTGTCATTACGCGGTCCACCGCCGGGTTGATGACATTTAGAATAGGAGCCGGGAAGAGGCCGAGCACCAATGTCAGCACCACGATCGGCATCAGGGCGAGGATCTCACGACCACTGAGATCAGGCATGCCGACCAATTTGGGGGCAAGTGGTCCCGTCATGGATTTCTGGTAAAGCCTAAGTACATATGCCGCTGTTATGACGATCCCCAAAGTCGCTACCCCGCCGACAATCAGGTAGCGCTGGAAGGTGCCGAGCAGCACCATGAACTCGCCAACGAAGGAAACCAGCCCTGGTAGTGCCAGCGATGACAAAGCTGCGAACATGAAGAAGCCGGCAAGTACCGGTGCTGCCTTATTAACACCCCCGAAGTCCGAGATGAGGCTGGAGCCATTGGCCCGCTGCATCAAGAATCCTGCGGTTAAGAACAGTGCCGCTGTAGAGAGCCCATGGGCAACCATGTAAACCATCGAACCACTTTGAGCGATGGTGGTGAATACAAAGATACCCAGGGCGATAAATCCGAAATGGGACATTGACGAGTATGCAAACAACCGCTTCATGTCATTTTGGTTGAGTGCCACATAGGCGCCGTAGAAGATGCCGACCAGCGCCATGCCAATAACAACGGGTGCATAAAACTCGCTGGCGGCCGGGAATATCGGTAAGCAGTAACGGATCATGCCGAAAGTACCCACTTTGTCGAGCACCCCGATAAGTAGGACGGCGGTTCCGGGCTTGGCGGCACTCGCCGCATCAGGTAACCAAGTGTGGAAAGGCCAAAGCGGAGCTTTAATGGCGAACGCGAAGAAGAACCCGAGGAAGAGCAACCTCTCAGCCGTGGGGTCCATCTCCAAGCCCACCAAAGACAAGTAGTCAAAGGTGCCTTGGCCGGTGACCTGAGCGGAAACTACATACAGTCCAATCATCGAGGCCAGCATGAAGAGCCCACCGAGCAGGCTGTACATCAGGAACTTAACGGCCGCGTAGGATCGTTGCGGGCCACCGTAACGTCCGATCATGAAGTAGACCGGGATGAGCATTGCCTCAAAGAAGACGTAGAACATAAATAGGTCGGTGGCAGCGAAAACCCAGATCATCAAAGTTTCCAGTGCCAAGATCAAGGCGAAGTAACCCTTTACCGAGCCACCGCTGTTGGCATCCACATCGCGCCACCCGGCAATCACCACGATCGGCACCAACGTCGCCGCCAGGGCAATCAACACCAGGCCGATACCGTCAACGCCCACCGAATAAGAAATGCCAAATGCGGGAATCCACGAGTAGGACTCCACGAATTGGAAGGGCTCGGTCGAGGCGCCATTGAATTGCAGGGCCATCAAGATGGTCAAGGCCAAGGTGATCAATGAGACCGCCAGAGTAAATTGCTTGGCCAAAGTAGGCCGCGACCCCGGCAGCAATGCCACGATGACACTGCCGACTAGGGGCACGAGCGCGAGGATCGTCAACCAAGGGGTCATGACAGCCGAACCAGTACGAGAGCAGCGGCAATCAAAACGGCGCCGCCCAGCATTGAAAGGGCATAGGAGCGGGCAAATCCCGATTGGGTGCGGCGTAACCGGCCAGCTGCGCCGCCGACGAAAGCCGCAACACCGCCGACTACCCCATCAATCCAAGACGAGTCAAACCAGTTGAGCCAACGGGCGAGTGCGAATGAGGGTTTTACTATTACCACCTCGTTGACATCGTCGCCGTACAGGTCGCGGCGAGCCGCCCTTGTTAACCAGTTACCGCGTGGGGCTTCGATCGGAACCGGCTTCGCACCGTACTGACGCCAGCCGATGAATGCGCCTATTAGTACGACCACCAAGGTGATTGCAATCAGCGCGATAGATGAAAGTGGAGTGGGTCCACTTGCGAACCCGACAACTGGCTCGAGCCAAGTCTCGATATTTCCCCAGAATAGCAACGCCATGCCCAAGAAAGTGGAGCCGATCGCCAAGATGACGAGAGGGATCGTCATCACAGCAGGTGACTCATGCGGGTGCACATCGTCCTCCCACCTGGCCTTGCCGAAGAAGGTCATCACGACCATGCGGGTCATATAGAACCCGGTGATGCCAGCGCCCAAGATGGCCGCGGCGCCTATCACCCAACTGCGTTCAAAGGCGGCGTGGATGATCTCGTCCTTAGACCAGAACCCGGCAAAAGGTGGAATCCCCATAATTGCCAGATAGCCGGCCATAAAAGTCACGAACGTGATGATCATTAATCCACGCAACGCGCCGTATCGACGCATGTTCACGTTGTCTTTCATGCCATGCATTACCGAACCTGCCCCAAGGAACAGTCCAGCTTTGAACACGCCGTGGGTCAAGAGGTGGAAGATGGCAAATACATAACCGATAGGACCTAGTCCCGCGGCAAAAATCATGTATCCGATTTGACTCATCGTAGATCCGGCAAGTGACTTCTTAATGTCGTCTTTAGCGGAACCAATAATGGCTCCCATGAAGATGGTGATCAGGCCCACGAGCACGACGGCTGCTGCGGCCCACACCGCTCGGTCGAATATTGCGTTGCTGCGAACTATCAGGTACACCCCCGCGGTGACCATGGTCGCCGCATGGATAAGCGCTGACACCGGGGTTGGGCCTTCCATGGCGTCAAGGAGCCAGGCTTGCAGCGGGAACTGCGCGGACTTACCGCATGCCGCAAGGAGGAGGAGCAATCCGATCGCCGTCAAGGTGCCTTCACTGGCTGCACTGGCCTGCCCGAAGACATCACTAAATGAGACCGAGCCGAAAGTGGCGAACATGACCATGATGGCAAGGCTGAGGCCCACATCGCCAACGCGGTTAATGATGAACGCCTTCTTGGCCGCTGCTGCAGCGGTGGGCTTGATTTGCCAGAATCCGATCAAGAGGTAACTAGCCAGACCGACACCCTCCCAGCCCACATACAGCAGGAGGTAGTTGTTGGCGAGCACCAGTAAGAGCATCGCCGCAACGAACAAGTTCAGGTAGCCGAAGAATTTCCGCTTGTCAGCGTCGTGGGACATGTATCCGATGGAGTAGATATGAATAAGTGAGCCGACGATGGTGATCAGCAGGACGAAAACCATCGACAGCTGGTCCAGCTGAAAAGCCATATCGACTTCGAGGTTGCCGGCGAACACCCAGCTGAAGACAGTCTGCCCGATGGAACGCTCATTAGCGGGCTGCCCCATCATGGCAAGCAACATGAACACAGCAAGCACCGCGGATCCGACCACGGTAAGCACCCCGAGGTACGGGCCCCAGGAATTGGTGCGGCGGCCACCGAGTAACAAAACGCCCGCTCCCAGAAGCGGTAAGGCAATGAGCACCCAGATCAGTGAGAACACGCCCGATGCGGGCATGAGCTCTATCACGGTCAGATCCTCTTCGTCGGCCTTGTCGGATGTGGCTAGTACTTGAGTAAATTTGGTTCGTCAATTGAGGCAGAGCGTCTACTTCTAAAAATTGTCACGATGATCGCTAGCCCTACTACGACTTCAGCGGCTGCCACCACCATGACAAAGAAAGCCACCACCTGCCCATCGAGGTTGCCGTTCGTACGAGCGAAAGCAACGAATGCGAGATTCGCTGCGTTAAGCATTAATTCGACACTCATGAAGACGATGATCGCGTTTCGGCGTACCAACACCCCAATCGCACCGAGACTGAAGAGGATCGCCGACAAGATCACGTAGTTAGCCGGATTCACTTCGACCCTCCGCCCAGACTTTCGATCTCTTCGACATCGTGGTGGTCTATTGGTCGAACATCGCCCCTAGCAACAAGTGGCCCCGGAATGCTCAGATCACTTGATGAGCCGTCCGGCAGCAAGGCTGGGGTGTCGACCGCATTGTGCCGGGCGTAGGTACCCGAGCTAGGTAGGTTCCCCGGGTGCCCTGGACCTAAGAATCTAGCTTTGGAAAGCTCCTCTTGGCTGGCACGTGGCAGCCAGCGCTCCCGGTGCGTCAACACCATCGCACCTAGTGCCGCGGTAATGAGCAGCACAGATGTGACTTCAAAAGCAACTAGGTAGTCGGTGAATAGCAATCGCGCAATACCTTCGACATTGCCGCCGTCAACCCCATTGGCTTCGTCAAGGCCCACGGGTACTACATCGGTCATACCCGCACCGACACCGGCAATCAGTAAAATGGTTAGGCCCAGGGCAAGGACGATAGCCACTAATCGCTGGCCCTTGAGGGTTTCGATCAGTGAGTCGGATGAATCGACACCGACCACCATCAAGACAAAAAGAAATAGCATCATCACAGCGCCGGTGTAGACGATGATCTGCACCATGCCTAGGAAGGGGGCCGAATTGGCGATGTACAAGATGGCAAGGTTGATCATGGTCAGTGCTACCCAAAGGGCGCTGTGGACAGCCTTCTTGGACAAGATCATGCCAAGGGCGCCAAGGACAGCGAGCCCGCCACTGCCCCAAAAGACGATTTCCTCGCCAAGGTTGAACTCGGTCATGGGATCACCCGCTCGGCATCCGCGGCAACCACCTGCTCAGGCACCGAACCAGTGATCTTGTTCGCGTAGTAGTCAGTGTCGGTGGTACCAGGCACCATCTCGTGCGGAGGTGCGAGCATCCCAGGCAGCAAAGGCGTCAACAGATCCTGCTTCTCGTAGATCAGGTCAGCTCGGTTGTTGTCTGCCAACTCAAACTCATTTGTCATGGTCAGCGCCCGCGTTGGGCAGGCCTCAATGCACAAGCCGCAGAAGATGCAACGCAGGTAGTTGATTTGGTACACCCGGCCATACCGCTCACCGGGGGAATGACGATCACCTTCTTTATTGTCTGCTCCCTGCACGAAAATGGCATCTGCCGGACATGCCCACGCGCAAAGTTCGCAGCCAATACACTTCTCGAGGCCATCAGCCCAACGGTTGAGTTGGTGCCGGCCGTGATAGCGCGGCTTCGGTGGGAATTTCGCCGCCTGCTCTGGATACTGCTCCGTCACTACCTTCTTGAACATAGTGGCGAACGTGACCCCAAAGCCACGCACCGCCTGCGGGAGTTCAGCCATCGAGGGCCTCCTGTTGCACTACTTGGCTAGCTGTTCGACGTGATGTGAGCACAGCCTGTTGCCCGGGCATCGGTGGTATTGGAAAACCACCGGCAAGCGGGTCGTACGGACGGTTTTCGATCTCCTCCAGAGCCAGCTTGCGTGCCGTCTCACGACGGTCTATCACCACCTGCGCGAACCAAGAACCGAGCAAGAGCACCGCGATTACCACCGCACCGATAATAAGTAATTCACGGTTGCTGAGCGCGATGTCATTGCGCAAAACCCGAGCGGCGGCAACGACCATGATCCAGGTAATCGAGGCCGGGATCAATACCTTCCAGCCGAACTTCATGAACTGGTCGTACCGAAGGCGCGGGAGCGTACCGCGAAGCCAGATAAATATGAAAATGAAGATTTGAACCTTTACCAGCCACCAAAGTAGCGGCCACCAACCGGAATTTGCCGACTCCCAAAGCGATAGCGGCCATGGAGCTAGCCAGCCGCCCAGGAACAAAGTTGTCGCCAATGCCGAAACGGTAACCATATTTATGTACTCGGCCAAGAAGAAGAGCGCGAACTTCAGCGAGGAGTATTCGGTGTGGAATCCACCGACTAACTCACCTTCGGCCTCCGGGAGATCAAAGGGTGCCCGGTTGGTTTCCCCAACCATCGAAGTTACGTAGATCAGGAATGACGGTAGCAAGATCACCGCAAACCAGATCGGCTCCTGCGCGGAGATAATCTCAGAAGTTGACATCGACCCCGCGTACAAGAAAACCGCAACAAATGACAACCCCATTGCGATTTCGTAGGAGATCATCTGGGCACTAGATCGCAACCCGCCAAGCAGCGGGTAGGTGGAGCCAGATGACCAACCGGCCAGCACAATCCCATAAATACCGATTGAGGCGATGGCTAACACGTAGAGGACTGAAACTGGAAAGTCAGTCAGTTGCAGTGGAGTCTCTACTCCGAAAACCGAGACCGTCGGGCCAAATGGAATGACAGCGAAGGCCAAGAAGGCGGCGGTTGCTGAAATAACGGGGGCGATCCAGTAGACGCCAAGGTGCGCAGCTTTCGGAATAATCTCTTCCTTCAAAGCGAGTTTGAAACCATCCATCAACGACTGCAGCAAGCCAAATGGGCCCACACGGTTTGGCCCGATGCGGTTCTGCATCCGAGACACCACGCGCCGCTCCCACCAAATGGTGAACAAGGTGAGGAGCACCAGCATGACAAAAATAACGAGCACTTTTAGCAGTACCAACCACCATGGGTCAACACCGAAAACCCCGAACTGTGATCCGGTCATACCGCACCTTCAATTGTCACGGCCTGGCCAGATCGCACCCCGAGATCACGGTAGAGGGCGCAGCCTGGGGAGTTCAGGGGCAAGCACACCACGCCATCAACGACGTCGCCGATTTGCAGCGAAACCGTAACTGAGCCAAGTGGCCCCGTTACTGTCACAAGTTCGGGGTTACCCAGGGCACCGGCGGTAGTGACCGAAACCGTCGCAGCGACCGCGTGCGCGGTTGCTGCCAGATATGGCTCACCCTCCTGCATTACGCCGCTATCAATAAGCTCCCGCCAAGTGGCGACTAGGTACGCACCCTGCACCACCTGGCCCGCCGGTGAGCTCGGCTGCTCCGCGCGCGGACCAGGCCAAGCCCCAAGGGCGCCAAGTTCCCGACGAATTCCCGCAACATCACTCGCCCCTACGACAATGTTCATTGCACTTGCCAACATTCCAAGTACTACGGCGTCAGACATCACCAGGGCGTCCTTGAACGCTTGCGCGAAAGGTCGTGGTCGACCCTCCCAATTTATAAAGGTTCCAGATTTTTCGGTGACGACTGCAACCGGGAAGACGACATCGGCGAGTTCGGTGACAGCCGAGTGATGGTTCTCGAGTGCGACCACGAACCCGACGGCTTCGATTGCGGTGCGCCCAAGTATTTGGTCAGGCAGGTCGGCAAGTTCGACACCGGCAGTGATAAGCGCGCCGATAGCACCGTCCCTAGCCGCAGTAAGCAGCGCGGTGCCGGCCAATCCGACGGTTGCTGGCAACGAATCCACTCCCCAAGCAGCCGCAACCGCACCCCGAGCACTGTCATCGGTCAGTGGCCGACCACCTGGTAGGAGTCCTGCCAGTGCGCCAGCATCCAACGCCCCGCGCTCCCCTGCCCTACGTGGAACCCAGGTAAGAGCCGCACCGGTTGCTCGAGCTAATTCAAGGACAGCCGTGGCGCCGCCTTCGACGCCGGCGATGCGTTCGCCAACCATGATGACCGCACCCGGTGTACTCAGATCCACGCGTACATGCTCGGCTAACTCAGCGAGCACCGCGGCTTCCGCCCCAGGCTTTGCCGGTATCAAGGTTCCGCGCATCTTTGCCAGACCACGGGTGGCGGCCGCGCCAACGGAGTAAATCCTGGTTCCGCCGCGGGCCGCCTTGCGCAGGCGCAGGAAAACAATTGGGGATTCATCCTCCGGCTCGAAGGCGATTAGCACTACCACCGGAGCTTTCTCAAGTGTTTCGTAAGTCGTGCGAACAGCGGTGCCCGCAACCGATGAGCGCAGGAACTGGGCTTCTTCATCCGATGAATCGCGCACCCGGAAATCAATATTGTCCGTCTTGAGGGCAACGCGCGCGAATCGGGCATAGGCGTAGGCATCTTCAATTGTTGAACGCCCACCAACAAGCACACCGTGGCTTGACGCGGCAGCCAGCCCACGTGCCGCGAAGTCAAGAGCCTCCGGCCATGAAGCGACTCGTAGTTGGCCGTCTTCACGAATTAATGGTGTTTCTACCCGGCCCAGCTCCTGATAGGTGAATGCGAACCGGCCCTTATCGCAGTTCCATTCCTCGTTCACCGCAGGCTCGTCCCATGCCAACCGACGCGTAACGGTGCCACGGCGATGGTCGGTCCTTAGTGAGCAACCCGATGCACAATGCTCACAGGTTGTTGGCACCGAGACCAGATCGAATGGCCGAGACCTAAACCGGTATGCCGCACTCGTCAATGCACCGACGGGACAGATTTGAACGGTGTTACCCGAGAAATACGAATCGAACGGCTGATCGGCCGCGGTACCAACCTGTTGTCTTACACCACGCTCTAGTAGTTCGAGCATCGGATCTCCCGCGATTTGTTCTGCGAATCGGGTGCACCTAGCACAGGAGACACAACGTTCCCGGTCGAGCAAGATCTGCGCGCTGACATTGATTGGCTTGGGGAAAGTCCGTTTCTCTCCTTCAAATCGGGACTCCGGCCGGCCGGCGCTCATAGCTTGGTTCTGTAGTGGGCACTCGCCGCCTTTATCGCAAACCGGGCAGTCAAGTGGGTGATTCAAGAGCAGGAACTCCATCACACCTTCTTGGGCGTCGCGCGCAATGGGTGAAGTTAATTGAGTTCGAACCTGCATGCCATCAGAAACCACCTGCGCGCACGCTGGTTGCGGTTTTGGCACGCCCTCGATATCCACAAGACACATGCGGCAGGCTGCTACCGGCTCAAGTAGCGGGTGATCGCAAAAGCGCGGAATCTCAATCCCAAGCAACTCCGCGGCACGAATGACAAGTGTGCCTTTTGGGATTTGGATTGCGACGCCGTCAACGACAATGGTCACCAGCTGGGCCTGTGGGGTGATATCTGATCCAGCACTGCTCGTTATGGTCATCGGGTTGCAGCTTCCGCAAAGACATAGGACGCCACTGGATCAAATTGCGCATCAGCCGAAGTGGAGGTGGCTGCCTCAAACTCAGCTCGGAAGTACTTAAGTGCTGCCGGGTAGGGGGTCGCTGCCGCATCACCAAGGGCGCAGAAGGATCGCCCGGCGATCTGCGAACAGAGGTTCACCAAGGTGTCGACCTCAGCTGCCGAACCGCGCCCATGTTCGAATTTCTCGAGCACTCCGGTGATCCAGTAAGTACCTTCACGACATGGAGTGCATTTACCGCAGGACTCATGCTTGTAGAAATCAAGCCATCTCGTAACCGCCTTAACGACGCTGACCGTGTTGTCGAACAACATTGGAGTACCCGTTCCGAGCATCGTGCCCGCCGCGGCCATATCCTCGTATGTCAGCGGAATATCAAGGTGCTCGGCTGTCAGCATTGGTACCGAAGAGCCGCCGGGCAGCCAGAACTTGACCTCGCCACCGCCTCTGATGCCACCGGCATAGTCCAGGAGTTCACTCATAGTTATGCCAAGCGGTGCCTCGTAGATGCCCGGACGCACCACATGGCCCGAGATTGAGAATACTTTGAAGCCCGGGGATTTCTCAGTACCGAATTGGCGGAACCATGGCACACCTCTATCCACGATGTACGGGATATTGGCGATGGTTTCAGCGTTATTGATCACCGTCGGTGAGGCGTATAGTCCGGCGACCGCTGGGAACGGCGGTTTTAGCCGCGGTTGCCCACGGTAGCCCTCAAGTGAATCCAAAAGGGCGGTCTCCTCACCACAGATATATGCACCGGCGCCCGAGTGGATCACAACATCAAGTGAAAAACCACTGCCCAAAATATTTTCACCTATCAGCCCTGACGCGCGCGCTTGCTCTACTGCATAGGCGACCTTGCGGATGGCATGCGGAACCTCACCGCGGATGTAAATGAATGCATGACTAGCCCTAATGGCATAAGACGCAATAATTACACCTTCGACAAGTGCATGTGGATTCGCCAACATGATTGGGATGTCTTTACAGGCACCTGGCTCGGACTCATCGGCATTAACAACCAAGTAATGCGGCTTGCCATCGTTTTGCGGTACGAAGCCCCACTTCATCCCCGTCGGGAAGCCGGCGCCTCCGCGCCCGCGCAGCCCTGAATCTTTGATCTGTCCGATAATCGCATCAGGATCCATCTTGATGGCGGTAGCAAGGCCTTGGTAGCCGCCAACGCGCCGGTAGCCCTCGATCGTGTACAGATCTGGTTTATCCCAGTGCTCGGTGATGACCGGCGTCAACCCAGAAGTAATCATCAGGCCTCCCCGGCCGGTATCGAAGCCGCACTCATGCCGAGCTCCTTGGCAAGTCGCAAGCCGACCAGCATTTTTTCATCAACGGCTACCCCATCGTTGACCAAGCCATCCAGCGGGAACGCCAAAGTGTGCTCGGTAGCTTGGAAATCCCGAATAACCGGCCCGCGGGTTGACTCAACCTGCTCGCCGCGAGCAAGTCGGTCCACGACTTCCACGGCGCTAGCCGGAGTGACATCGTCCATGTACTCCCAGTCCACGGTCATGACCGGTGCATGTGTGCACGCAGCTTGGCATTCAATGCGTTCGAGCCAAAATTTACCATCGGCACTCGGCTCGTTGTGGCCGGTGCGAAGGCGCTCGCTGAGCGCCGAGTAAACGGCGTCACCACCGAGTAGCCCGCACAAGGTATTGGTGCAAACTCCAATGTGATGCTGGCCAACGGGCTTGCGCTTGTACATAGTGTAGAAGGTCACGA
Source organism: Actinomycetota bacterium (assembly GCA_027729805.1). Lineage (GTDB taxonomy): Bacteria > Actinomycetota > Actinomycetes > S36-B12 > S36-B12. The sequence goes on along the minus strand of JAQCEO010000010.1, from coordinate 34,214 downwards.
CCGCGGTTACCTCAGCCGAGGTAATGCCAAGGATTTCAGCGCAAACGTTGATGCCTTCGATGGTGACCTCGTCATCAACACTTTGCACCAGATGCAGCATCGGAAGCAATGCCGATCGCGGTTTCGGGTAGCGCGCGGCTAGTTCAAGCAACTGGCCGCGAGTTTCCGCACTGATAGTCATTAGTCTGTGTCGCTCTCGTTTTTGATGGGGCTACCGGTCGACCCCGCCCATGACAGGATCAATGCTGGCGACGGAGGCAATTAGATCTGCCACCTGCCCACCCTCGCTCATCGCTGCCACAGACTGCAGGTTGGTAAATGACGGATCACGAAAGTGGGCCCGATACGGCCGGGTGCCACCCGCACTAACAAGGTGGCAACCGAGCTCACCACGCGGTGACTCAATGGTGGTGTACACCTGACCAACTGGAACTTTGAACCCTTCGGTGACCAACTTGAAATGATGAATTAGGGCTTCCATCGACTCCGCCATAATTTCGCGAATATGGTCAGTCGAGTTGCCTTGGCCGTCAGCACCGATCGCCAATTGCGCCGGCCAGGCAATCCGCTTATCGGCAATCATTACCGGACCCGGTTGCTCGAGCCGATCGAGTGCTTGTTCCACAATTCGCATGGACTGCTGCATCTCGCCCACGCGAATTAGGAAACGGCCGTAGGCATCGCAGGTGGTCTCGGTGACGACATCGAAATCATAGGTTTCGTAGCCGCAGTAAGGCTGGCTCTTACGCAAGTCATGGGGTAACCCTGTAGCACGCAGTACCGGGCCGGTAACTCCAAGTGCCATGCAGCCCGTCAGATCTAGGTACCCGATACCAGATGTGCGGCCCATCCAGATCGAATTGTCTACCAAGAGATCGGTGGTGTCTTTTAGCCGCTTGCGCAATAGCGGCAGCATCTCGCGGATCTTTGCGACGCCATCTGCCGGCAGATCTTGGGCCACACCCCCGGGGCGTACATACGCACTGTTCATGCGGAGCCCCGTGACCATCTCAAATACGTCAAGGATCAACTCACGCTCGCGGAACCCGAAGATCATTGCCGTGAGCGCACCTAGCTCCATACCACCCGTTGCCAGCGCCACCAGGTGAGACGAGATTCGGTTCAACTCCATCATCAGAACCCGAATCGCACTGGCTCGCTCCGGGATTTGATCGGTGACTCCGAGCAACTTCTCAACCGCAAGGCAGTAAACCGTCTCGTTGAAGAACGGAGCTAGGTAATCCATTCGAGTGACGAATGTGACGCCTTGAACCCAGGACCGAAACTCCATGTTCTTCTCGATACCCGTGTGCAGATACCCGATACCGCATCTGGCCTGGGTTACGGTCTCACCATCAAGTTCAACTATGAGTCGAAGTACGCCGTGAGTCGACGGGTGCTGCGGGCCCATGTTGACGACGATTCGCTCCTTCTCGCCAGCCGGCGCCGCCGTAATGGTGTCCCAGTCGCCGCCGGAGACGTTGTAGATGGTCTCATCGCCGGATTCATATGAACTGGCATAAGGATCACTCAAGTACTCGGTTGACATTAGTTGTATGCCCTCCGCTGATCCGGCGGCGGGATCGTCGCGCCCTTGTATTCCACCGGAATACCGCCAAGTGGGTAGTCCTTGCGCTGGGGATGCCCCGGCCAGTCATCGGGCATTTCGATGCGGGTTAGGAACGGGTGCCCATCGAAGATAATCCCGAAGAAATCCCAGGTCTCCCGCTCATGCCAGTCGTTGGTGGGATACAACGCCACCAGCGATGGGATATGCGGATCGACATCAGGCGCCGCCACCTCAACCCGAATCCGGCGATTGTAAGTGATTGAAAGAAAGTGATACACGGCGTGAAGTTCTCGGCCGAGGTCATTTGGATAGTGCACCCCGTTGACGCCGCTGCAGAATTCGAAGCGTAGTCCGGGTTCATCGCGAAGAGCGGTTGCAAAATGAACCAGCTGCTCGCGACTGACGAAGAAGGTGATTTCCCCGCGATCGACCACGACTTTTTCTACCGCACTCGACATCGGGATGCCGCGGGCGGTAAGTGATAGCTCTAGTTCTTCAGACAACTCGTCAAACCAGCCGCCGTAGGGCGGCAAGCTAGCCGCGGGCAGCACCCGAGGGTCGATCAGCCCGCCAAACCCACTGGTATCGCCCGAGCCGTGGCTCCCAAACGCCCCATGCTGGACGTCAATGATGTCTATTCGTGAGACACCGTCTGGCACCACCGGGAGCTGATCGCTGGTCACCGAAGCAGCCCCTTCATCTCCAAAGTTGATGGCGCCGCAAGTGCCGCCGATTCAAGGGCAATGATCTCGGCCTTGCGATTCGCACCGAGCTTGGTGTCTTGGATTTGGTCATGTAACTTCAAAATCGCGTCGATCAACATCTCTGGACGAGGCGGACAACCCGGCAGGTAGATGTCCACCGGCACTACGTGGTCAACGCCTTGCACAATTGCGTAGTTGTTGAACATGCCACCGCTGGATGCGCATACGCCCATCGCGAGCACCCACTTAGGGGCGGGCATTTGGTCATAAACCTGACGAAGTACCGGTGCCATCTTTTGGCTCACGCGGCCGGCAACGATCATTAGATCGGCTTGACGTGGTGAGGCTCGGAACACCTCCATACCGAAGCGGGCTAGGTCATATCGCGCCCCACCACTTGCCATCATCTCAATGGCGCAACAGGCCAGACCGAAAGTCGCCGGCCAGAGCGAACCCTTACGGGCATAGCCGGCTACTTTTTCAACAGTCGTCAGCAAGATACCTGATGGCAGTGCTTCTTCAAGTCCCATGATTTTCCCGTCAGTCCCACTCAAGTCCGCGTCGGCGCCAGACGTAGGCGTAGACCACGAGCACGGTAACTATAAACACCAGCATTTCAATTAAGCCAAAAATCGCAAGTCGATCGAATGCGACAGCCCACGGATATAGAAAGACGATTTCAATGTCAAACACGATGAACAACATCGCGGTGAGGTAATACTTTACCGAGAAGCGGCCACCGCCTACCGGCTGTGGTGTCGGCTCGATGCCACATTCGTAGGCGTCGTACTTGGCCCTGTTGTACCGCTTGGGGCCGGTAAAGGTCGCGATTCCGACCGAAAAGACGGCAAATCCGAAAGCCAGAATCCCAAGAACCAGAATCGGCGTGTAGACATTCACCGCTGCTCCGTCACTCCTTGCAGGTGCCGATTGGTTTTGTGCTCCGGTTTACCGTGCAGGCCCATGAGACTCGTCCACTTTGCGCGCTTGTGAACTTCTTCACGACCCCCCTAAGCATAGTGCTCGTCAGCAGGTTCATGCAGTGGCATCCGGCCCCGGGTTCGCTGCTCGATGCAAGGCGATGATCCCCCCAGACAAGTTGCGCCAGCGCACCTGACGCCACCCGGCGGCCTGCAACCGTGAAGCCAGCTCCTGTTGATCTGGCCACGCCCGGATGGACTCGGCCAGATACACGTACGCCTCCGGGTTACTTGCGACCCGCTTCGCCACCCCTGGTAAGGCTTTCATCAGATATTCGGTATAGACCGTGCGAAATGGGGCCCAAGTAGGGTGCGAGAACTCGCAGATGACCAACCGGCCACCGGGGCGCACCACCCGCCGCAATTCGGCTAGCCCGGTATTTAGGTCGGCCAAATTTCGCAGCCCAAAGGAGATAGTGGCCGCAGCAAAAGCGCCGTCGCGATACGGCAGGGCTAGCCCATCGCCGGCCACAAATGGCAACTGCGGTAGCCGCTGGCGGCCCACCTTGAGCATGCCGAGGGAGAAATCGGTTGGGAAGACCGCCGCGCCGGCCTGGGCGAAGGGCAAACTCGAAGTTCCGGTGCCAGCTGCCAGATCCAATATCAGCTCACCTGGCAGCGGAGCCACCGCGGCCACCACGGCCTTACGCCAGCGCCGGGTTTGGCCCAGCGCCAAAACGTCATTTGTTCGGTCATAACGCTTCGCAACCCCGTCAAACATGGCGGCGACATCGGTAGGGGCCTTTGTCAGATCAGCTCGCGTCACACCGACATCCTTTCAGGCACCAGATCTGCATTGATCGCCGTAAGCATCTAAGGTAATTAGGTGTCCAGCGAATCCATGGCTCGGCTGGACCCTACCCCAAATACTGCACGAATCCTCGTGCGCACCCGCCCCATCCTTGACCCAGAGCACCTCCTAGCACGGTTGCCAACCGATGACCCGGTGGCCTGGGTCCGCGGTGGTGAAGGTCTGGTCGGCTGGGGGGTGGTAGCGCAACTGGAAGTCAGCGGGCCCGAGCGGTTTAGCCGAGCCCAGCGTTGGTGGTCTAATTGGTGTGCCGATAAAGAGATAGACGACACCGTAGACGTACCGGGCACCGGCCCGGTGGCATTTGCCTCCTTCGCCTTTGATCCAAACCCGGGAACTTCGATCATCACGGTCCCGAAAGTCATCATGGGCCGACGTGGCGGTCAAGCTTGGGTGACAGTCGTGGATCCGGACAGTGATCCCCGCAAAGCCGTGCGTCCGGTGTCGGTGCCCTCGAAGCCCACAGCGGTGCGCTGGGCCGAAAGGTCGCGCACGGCACCGGACTGGCAAGGTGCGGTTGCCGAAGCCATCAGCCGCATTAAATCCGGTGAACTCGACAAAGTGGTCTTGGCGCGCGACGTGGTCGCGCAAGTTGATGGTGCACTTGACCCTCGGCACCTGCTGCTTAACCTCGCCGAGAAATACCCGTCCTGCTGGACATTTAGCGTCGCAGGACTAATCGGCGCCACTCCCGAACTACTAGTACGTCGAATCGGCGACCTCGTCACCAGTCGCGTGCTTGCCGGCACCATCCGCCGCCAAGGGGACGCTGCCGCCGATGCTGGCCTTGCCTCCGCCCTGCTTGGCAGCGGCAAGGACCTTGAAGAGCATGAATACGCCGTGCACTCGGTAGCACGCGCCCTCGCCGCACACTGCACCGACTTAACGGTGCCTGAGCGACCACATGTGCTAGCACTCGCAAACGTGCAGCACTTAGCCACCGACATCACCGGCCGACTCGCAGATGCCGCGTCGGCGCTGGCTCTCGCAGCGTCACTGCATCCAACCGCGGCCGTTTGCGGTACTCCTACGGAGCGAGCCATGGGAGTGATCCGCGACCTTGAAGGCATGGATCGTGGTCGATACGCCGGACCGGTCGGGTGGTTTGATGCGCAAGGTGACGGTGAGTTCGGTATCGCCTTGCGCTGCGCTGAAGTTGACACCGAGAATAAAACTGTGCGAGCTTTCGCCGGCTGCGGCATCGTCGCCGGTTCGCATCCGGAGACTGAACTTGCCGAAGCCGCCGCGAAATTGGTGCCGATCAGGGATGCCCTAGAGGCTTTCTAATAATTGTCTGCCCTAGTTACGTAGTGCCCAAGGCGGCGGTCACAGCTTGACGCAGCGCCTGCCATGTGTTGGCTTCATGGGTTCGCGAGCAGGTACGAGCAACGACCACCTGCACTCCAGCGGCCGTGATCGCACTCGTCAAAGCTCCCTGGAGATCGGCAGGGGTGTCCACCACCTGTGTTGGCACTCGCAGTGCCGCTGAAATGGCCCCGACATCAGCTCCTAGGGGCACCGCAAATACTCGATCAAATAAGTCGGCGAATCGTGGTTCACCTTGCTCAAGTTGCGAGAAGATTCCCCCACCATCGTTATCAGCGACCACGATCACCAAATTCGGCCGTGGCTCATTCGCTGGCACCAGCAAGGCGTTGCTGTCGTACAGGAAAGTCTGATCGCCAACCAATGTGATTGCCCAGGTCGGATCATCTACTTCATCGCCGCGCTGCAACGCTAATGCAGCTCCCCATGCTGACGAGATTGCCCCGTCGATACCTGAAGTGCCACGGTTACCCATGACTATCGCTTCGCTAACGAAGGTGGACGCCAGATTGAACACATGACGTACCTGCGACGATGCCCCTAGGAACAGCATGCCGCCAGCTGGGACGGCATTGCAAGTCGTTCGAGCAACCTGCATGCCAGTCAACTGACTACCGGACGCAGCCAACACGGTTTCAACAGCTGCGGCTACAAGGACGTCGGCCCTCTGCCATGCCTCCAGCCACTTCGGGTCGATCACTGCGTTCTCTGGTGGTAACGGCACTCCCGCAATAACTATGTCTGCTGATCTAGTTGGGTCGCTCCACTGAGACTGCGCATCTACGGCGATATGCAATGGTGAATTCGCGATCATGCGCAGCACAGCGCGACTCAAGCCAACCCGTCCCACTGTCACGACTACATCAGGCGCATGCGCAGCAGCGAAGTCAGCGTCTGCGACTATCAAAGCACCATGTGACAGTGACGTGTCACAGTCCGAAACATTTCCACTCGGTTCACCAATTATCGGCCAGCCAAGCGCATCACCTAAATCGTCAACCAAGCTGATGGATTCAGAGTCGGAGTGATCACCGACAAAGATAATTCCTCGTGCTGGTACCTGGTTGTCATCCAAGATGACACCCAAGACATCATCAATTGGTGCGCTCATCCCGGCGACGAACCTGGCATCAGCCGTCCAGGGCCGACCATCAGCGCGCCCGTCATTGCGCCCACCTAACGCGGTCACCGGAGCGTCATCATCCAACACATCGGGCACTAGCGGGTCAGCAAATGGAATATTCACGTGCACCGGTCCGGGCCGCCAAGCATCAGTTGCAGCAGCCACCACCCGTGACACCGTCGACCGCCAGTAAGGCGTGTCTCGTGCAGGTTCAGCGGCGACCGCCAAATCGACCGCAAGGCGGACCGAACTCCCGAAGATTTGCGTCTGCTCAATACTTTGATTCGCGCCTACCCCGCGCAAGGCCGGCGGCCTATCGGCCGTTAAAGCAATGAGTGGGATATTCGACTCGTCCGCCTCGACAATGGCCGGATGCAAATTAACCGCCGCCGTTCCTGAGGTGGTCACGACTACCGCCGGTACCCCCGAAACCTTGCCCAGCCCGAGCGCTAGAAAGCCAGCGCTACGTTCATCAAGGCGCACATGCAAGACAATTTCACCGCGCTGTTCGGCCGCTGCCAGCGCAAGTGCCAGCGGCGCGGAACGCGAACCGGGGGCCAGCACAAAATCAGTGATACCGCATCTAGTCAACTCATCGACAAGTACTCGTGCTTGAACCGTCGATGCATTCACGGGGACAGCCTTTCATGCCAAGTGCAGTGAGCCGGGCACCGGTCAAAAACTGCCAATCAGGGACCCCGCGCGCTTGCTGGCACCGGCATGCCAGGCCGCCGCCAACCGGGCCCGCCACCAAATGCCCCGCTCCATCGAGACCCGATCACTTGCCTGCATCAGTGCACCCAGCTCTGGGGCAAGTCGTTCAACTTTGATCATTCCGCCCACCGGGACTATTGAGCGCTCCACGACATCAGCAGCAAGCAAGGTCCCGGTCCCAAGGCCGCAGGGAGATGTCGTACCAAGAGTTCCGGCCAACGCGGTTGAAGGCCCAAGGCCAACGGATGAATCAAGTGATCCACTAATAACAATCGGCATGGCGAGGTGCTCGACTAACCGCAGGCAGGCCGCCACCCCGCCAAGTGGTGCAACTTTGATGATGGCGAAATCAGCAACCTCACGCAGATCGAGTGTTTCGGGCATGGCGGTACCCCTTATCGCTTCGTCAAGGGCGATCGGCAGGTTTACCTGACCTCGCACTTGACGAATGTCCTCAAAATCTGCACATGGCTGCTCGACATATTCGAGTCCATACTCGCCGAGGCGTCGCAGTGCTTTGACAGCTTCCGCCACCGACCAACTGGCATTGGCATCAATGCGGATTGATCCGACTCCGCGACCCAAGGCGGCATCAAGGACATCGCGGACGGCCGCAACCCGAGCTTCGTCATCTGCCAAAGTGCCGCCCACTTTGACTTTTACACATTGGCAGCCATTGTCTAGGACCGCGGAGCGAGTTAATGCCGCGGCCTCGGCTGAGCTAACCGCAGGAATGATCGCGTTGACGGCGACCTCGTCGAGGTTGCTTACCGGCCAGGCACCGAATGCGGATTCAATCGCACAGTCCAGCCAGCGCGCTGCAGCGACGTCGGTGTAGTCATCAAATGGCGCGAACTCACCCCACCCCGATGGCCCCTTGATCAATACACCCTCGCGCATCGTGATGCCACGAAAGGCGCGGGTCATGGGTAACCCGAATACCACCGCCGTTTCAAGCAACGCCTGTAATTGCTTATCGGGCATGTGAAATCAAGGGCGCTTAGGGAACTGGCGGAAGTCCGGCTCACGCTTTTCCTTATAGGCATCGCGACCCTCTTGGGCCTCCGCCGTCATGTAGAACAGCAAAGTCGCATCACCGGCAAGTTGCTGAAGGCCGGCAAGGCCATCATCGGCAGCATTATGAGATGCCTTCAGCATCCGCAGGGCGAGCGGCGACATATCGAGTATCTGCCGGGCCCACGCCACCGTTTCAATTTCCAGATCGGCAATAGGCACCACCGAGTTAACTAGCCCCCAGTCATACGCCTGCTCCGCGCCGTATTGGCGGCAGGCGTACCAGACTTCACGCGAGCGCTTTTGCCCGATGGTGGCTGCTAGCAGACCTGAACCGTAACCACCATCAAAGGACCCAACCTTGGGACCGGTCTGGCCAAATCGCGCATTGTCCGCGGCGATGGTCAAATCACATACGACATGCAGTACCTGACCCCCACCAATGGCATACCCCGCAACCATTGCAACCACCGGTTTCGGCGTGCGCCGAATCTGGACCTGCAGGTCAAGAACATTCAATCGGCCCACCCCGCGTTTGGCTACTTCATCGTCACCGAGATAGCCGTCATTGCCGCGGATTACTTGGTCACCGCCGGAGCAAAATGCCCAGTCCCCTTGCCCGGTCAAGATTATGACGCCGATAGCGTCGTCATCGCGCGCATAATTTAGCGCGTCACTGAGTTCAAATAGTGTCGGCGGCCTAAATGCGTTGCGCTTCTCCGGCCTATTTATGGTGAGCTTGGCGATACCCACGTCAGCGCCGGTCGAAACCTCAAGGCGAATATCGCGGTACTCCCCGACCTGGTGCCACTGGCAACCGGGGGTTATCGAGGAGTAAGAGGGGTCGGTTAAAGCGGGTGATCCGGCGGGCACCACCGGTGGCAAAAGGTATCGGGTACGGGTATCCATGTCGGGAACGCTATCGCGACGTCCTACGCTCGGATCGATGCGTCCATTGACTTCGGTTTTATTGCCACCTGGACCCGCCGGCCTGACGGCATTGCTGGACCCGCTACGCCTAGCCATTGCCGGCACCGGCCCTGCTATCGCCCCGCTACCGCTTGCTGGCCCGTCCATCTCAGTCGAGTACGTACATCGCCTGCGCACCGCTACCTGCCCAGATGACCCCAACCGACCTCTGGAAGCTGAGGATGTCGCAGTCGTACTCGCCACGTCCGGTTCCATGGGGGAGCCAAAAGGTGTACGGCTAACCGCAGCCGGCCTAACCGCACTTGACCAGGTTGTCAATGGTGCCAACGCTCAGTGGATCGCGGCATTACCACTGCATTCAATGGGCGGCTTCAATGTCGCAGTTCGCGCCCTTGCAAGTGGACGCGACCCGGTCGCGGTGGCGAGTCTTGGCGGGGCTAGTCCATTCACTGCGAAAGTTTTTGCCGACGCCGTCGAACGCGCCAACAGTGGGCAGATTCATGTTTCCCTTGTAGCTGCCCAACTTCGCCGCCTCCTCGCCGATGACCTTGGCATCGCCTCATTGCAAGCCTGCACGCTGGTGTTGGTCGGAGCTGGGCCACTTGCCGCCCGCACCAAGGCGCTCGCGGAACAGCACCACGTGAAAGTTGTCACGTCTTACGGCATGACGGAGACATCAGGTGGCTGCGTTTTCGACGGTCAGCCGCTACCTGGGGTGCAAGTGCATGGCCCTGCTGACGCAACCGGCACCTTGGTGATCAACGGGCCAATGTTGGCCGCGGGCTACCGACTCGCTCCTGAACTATCGCGAGCACGTTTTACCGCGAATGGCTTTATCACAAGTGACCACGGCAGTGTCGATGACGCCGGCATCGTCACGATTTTAGGTCGCGCTGATGACGTCACAACCATCAATGGCGTTAATGTTTCCGTGGCGGCCGTTGCGCAGGTGATAGGCGAAATACCCGGGGTGAATACCGTTTCAGTGATCACCATTATCGGACCCGATAATCAGTCGGCGTTGGTGGCCGCGGTCGAGAGCAGCATGGGCATGGCCCTCGAAGCGGTCATCAAGGCGACCGTGCAGCAACTACTCGGGATCGCAGCGGTACCTTGTCACGTTTTCAACCTAGCTGAGTTGCCACTGCTGCCTAATGGCAAAGTCGATCGCCAAGCACTGATCGCAATTGCTACCCAATCTGGAAGGTTGCCATGGCAACGTTAGGACAATGGGTTGTGGGCGCACGCCCGCGTACTTTGCCGGCGGCAATAGCGCCGGTTGTTGTCGGCACCGGCCTGGCCATTAACGCGGGCTCCATGCACGCCGGCCAGGCCGGACTAGCACTCGTGGTCGCTTTAGCACTCCAGGTTGGTGTTAACTTCGCGAACGACTACAGCGACGGCATCCGCGGTACTGACAACATGCGCGTCGGCCCGGTGCGACTTGTCGGCCAGGATTTAGCACGCCCACGCGCTGTGCGCCTAGCCGCCTTCATCGCGTTTGGTGTTGCTTGCCTTGCCGGACTCGCGCTGGTTTTTGCCACCCAGACTTGGTGGTTGCTAATTGTTGGCGTGGCCTGTGTCGCTGCGGCTTGGCTATATACCGGAGGTCCAAGGCCATACGGGTACCACGGGCTCGGTGAAGTGTTCGTGCTCATCTTCTTCGGGCTTGTGCCCGTTGTCGGCACGTTCTACGTGCAGTCCGGCACTATTACCCTCGCCGCAGTTATCGCATCCGTCGGGGTTGGCACACTAGCCTGCGCGGTACTTGTCACCAATAACTTGCGCGACCTACCCAGTGATCAACAAGTCGGCAAGCACACGCTCGCGGTGCGCCTTGGTGAGCATCGCACCCGCGGGCTTTATGTTGCGTGCATCCTCGCCACAGCAATAGCAACCATCATCGTCGCCGTAATTATTTCTTGGTTGGTCCTGCTGGCACTGGCTACTTTCATAATTGCCCCGCTTCGCCTGATCCTTAGCGGTGCGACGGGCCCTGCGCTAATCCCCGCCTTAAAACAAACAGGACTACTCGTTCTTATCTACGGCCTCGGCTTGGGTCTCTTGATCGCTTTGGCCTGAGCGCTCCAAATCGTCGGCCTTATCCTCTGCACGAGTGGACGCATCTATGCGAGCATTAATCCGCCCAAAAAATTTAGCCAATGCAGCACCCATGGCAGCGCGCTGTCTATCAAGGACCACGGTGCTGATGACTCCGGAGATCAGTAGTGCAACAACGGCTGCAATAAGGCCGCGCAACGGGGTTGTCAATTGAAGCAGCAGCCACACGAAGCCAAGGAGCAGCGCCCGCAGCACGGTAAAGCGAAGGATCGCCCATCCGGAGGGTTTCACCCGCCCAGCGTACGACCCCCGGTGGCGCCAAGGTCAAGCCGCGGTTCGCTGACGGCGCCGGCAGGGGTTATTGTAACGGGGCAACCAAACAAAAACTTGTTTATTTCGACCTCGGAGGTGTTCACATGCTGCGAGTACTAGGGATTTTGGTCCTGGTCGCGCTGTACATCTCATTCATCATTGACGTTTTGCGCACCCCACGCCAAGATGCCCGAACGCTGCCAAAGCTGCTCTGGCTGGCCCTGGTGGTCCTAATCCCAATCATCGGTGGGATCCTTTGGTTTTTCCTAGGTCGCCCGCGCCCAACCAACGGCGGGGTGTTTCGTCGTCGGGGGCCGGTAGCACCCGATGATGACCCCAAGTTCTTAAAGGGCCTAGACGAAGAGGCGTGGCGTAGGCGGATGCGCGAGCGCCGCGGCGAAATCTAGTTCGTGCCGGCCGGCTATACCCCGGAGTAGCCGTGCAAGCTGTTTACGAAGATGTTTACCCCAAAGTAATTGATTAGGAAAGCAGCCCAGCCCGCGATAGCAACCCACGAGGCTCGATCCCCGCGCCAGCCAATAGTTGAACGCGCGTGCAGGTATGCGGCATAGATAACCCAAGTGATGAAAGCCCAAGTCTCCTTGGGGTCCCAGCCCCAGTACCGGCCCCACGCGTTCTCGGCCCAGATGGCTCCTGCGACTACCGCAAACGTCCACAATGGGAAAGCAAAAGCAAGTACCCGGTACGTAAAAGTCCGAAGTTTTTCGGCGGACGGCACCTTTGCCATTGCGGCCTTGCCGCGGCGCTCGGCACGACCTTGCACCAAAGACAATCCAGCGGTTGCCGCCGCTAAAGTGAAGGCACCGGCGCAGATGATGGCGGCAGCTACATGTATAACGAGCCAATAGGACTTAAGCGCGGGCACCAACTGCGCCGCCTCGGTGTATAGAACTGTTACCGCTAGGCCCAGTGTCAACAGGGTGGGGATAACAATGAAGAGTCCGAGCCAGCGGACATCACGGCGCAGCGAGACGATCAAGAATGCGCCGAGGATGCCGACGGCAGTGCTGATCGAGAACTCATACATATTGCCCCACGGCACCCGACCCGCCCAAACCCCGCGGAGTACCACCCCGACCAGCAGCACGACAAATCCCAACCAGGTCAATGACATACCGATATTGGCGGACTTGCGACCAGCCTCGTCCTCAGTTGGAGCGTCAAGCGCCGGTCTAGTTAGTAATGCGGTACTACCGATCGAGGCTGATATGGGAACTTGAGTTTGTACAATCCCAGTTCGACGCCGACCCGCAGCAAATGAAATAGCAAACAAAACCATGGCGAGAGTTAAAATCACCATCGAGGCATACACTGCCGCGTTGCTGGCCCCCGCCAACTGCATCGCGTTCACATCCACTCCTTCACATCAGGTGCCGTCGTTGCCGACGGGATGCCAGCTAAATCACTGACCGCCTCGCGAATTAACTGTAATTCACCGGGCAGGTCGGCCGATTCAATGCGCGCCAACCCCGCCATTTGAACTACCGTACCCCCTCCTGCAGTTGCTGCAACAGTTATCCAGACCCGACGCCTGCGGATGAACAAAGACAACATCAACCCGGTCATCGCGAGAATTGCTCCGAGGAGTGCAATCTCCTTACCCGGATCGAAAGCAATCTGGAATGATGCCCACCGCTCAAAACCGGTTAACTCGATGGCCCCTGAGCCATCCGGGAGTACCCATGTCTGACCCGGGCTTAGGGCATCGATTCCAAGCTGCTCCATGGCCGCGGTATCTAGTCGGTACACACTTTGCGGGGCACCAGCATCAAGCCCCATGTCGCCACGCCATGCCGACAGGAAAACTGCCGGGTCGTCTGGACCGGGGAAAATCGAGATCGGCCCACGTAAGTTATTTGATGCTGCAGTTGGTACGAATATTCCTTGAAACCCCAATTGCGGGTCCGAGTCTGGAATCTTCACAACGCCTGTTGAAGTGAAGTTTCCGTCCTGCGGCAAGAACACCACCGAATCATCAAAAACAATGGAACCGCTTGCATCACGCACCACAATTTTTGGTGCGTATCCATGCCCGACTAGAAAAACTTTGGCACCGTCAATCGCAAGTGGCGAATTTACCTCGATCCTAGTACTTTCAGCAACAGTTCCGGGTGATCGGCGGTAGGTCACATCAGCTTCGAAAAGACTCGGTGATCCCCGCTGAGCCGCACCGCGTTCGAAGTCAACATTGAAATCATCGAGGGTAAACGAAAACGGCGACAACCGCGCCGCGCCGGTAAATCGTCCGCCACCCCATGCGTCGTACTGGGTTAGTGTGTTGGCGAACCCCTGCCCTTCGCGCACAATGACATTGCCTTTCCAGCCAAATAGTCCGCCAACCGCCACGCCCACCAGAATCAAGATGAGTGAAAAGTGAAACACCAGGTTGCCCGTCTCACGCAGGAAGCCCTTTTCCGCGGCAATTGACTTCTCCGTAAGCACGAGGCGCCAGCGTCGACTTGATAGATGCGCATTTGCCCGTGCCAATACCGCACCGGTGGGCGCATCCACTTCAAATTCCATTGATTCTGGGAGGCGCAACAAATTACGAGGCACCGGCGGGGGTGGGGCCAACATCGCCCGCCAGTGCACCTTCGTCCGCGGTAACACGCATCCGATCAGCGAGATGAAAAGGAGCAAATACACCGCCGCGAACCACGGCGACGAATAGACATCAAAAAACCCCATGGCATCGAAAATGGGGCCAAAAGTTGGGCTCTGAGCAATCCACTCATTAACTAGCAGTGGATTATTACCACGCTGCGGAAATATCGACCCGGGCACACTGGCGACGGCTAGCAAGAATAGCAGGATCAAGGCGGTCTTCATGCTGGTCAATTGTCGCCAGGTGTAGCGCAGGAACCCGAGGGTATTCATTGGCGGGAGTGTCGGTGTCTCGGTAGACATCTACAGGACCGTCTCAAATGTTGGGATTGACGTACGCAACCAGATGGTGAAATCAGTCCAAATACCTGTTACTAAGAGCACCCCGACAATAACTAACATCCCGCCACCAATACGCATGACCATAAGGTGATGAGTCTTCACAAAGGCCAGCGCATGCGCGGTGCGACTAAATAGCACAGCAAGTAAGACAAACGGCAGCCCAAGACCGAGGCAGTAGACGAAGGACAGCGCAGCGCCGCGAAGTGCGCTGGCCTCGGTGAATGCGAGGGTCTGCACGGCTGCCAAGGTTGGTCCAATACACGGTGTCCAACCTAAGCCGAACAGCAAGCCAAGCAGAGGTGCACCGGCCGCCCCCCCGATCGGCGTTCGGTGAATCCGCCACTCTCGCTGCAGACCTGGGATCAAACCCATAAAGGCCAAACCCATGATGATCACAAGAATACCTAGCGCTCTGGTAATGGCATCTTGATATTGCAGTAGGACCGCACCTAAACCGCCGAAAAAAGCCCCAAAGGAGACAAAGACCACACTGAACCCGAGTACGAACAGCACACTGGCCAGCAACATTCGGCTTTTCCGGCCATCAGCAAGTTCCGCCCCCGTCAAGCCCGTCATATATGACACATACCCCGGGGCCAATGGCAGTACACATGGGCTCAAGAAGGCAATTAGTCCGGCCACGAATGCCACCGGGACTGCGAAAAGCAGTGATCCGCTTGTCATCAATTCGCCAATCATGGTTGCTCGGCTAATAGTGGCTCAATCAACGCGCGCAATGATGACTCGCTAACGATACCCAGCGCCCGCGCCGCCACGCGTCCTTGTTTGTCCACCAGCAACGTCGAGGGAATCGCTTGCGGCGGCAGGGTGTCCCGAAAGAGCAATTGCAGTTGCCCATCGGTGTCGACCACACTCGGATAAGTGATTTTGAAGCGTTTGACGAAAGCCTCGGCTGACCTCGGTGAATCTCTGGTGTTTAGTCCGACGAATTGCACATCGTCGTCGGCGAAACTGGCCCAAGTGGCTTCGAGATCTGCGGCTTCCGCTCGACACGGTGCGCACCAAGACGCCCACACATTTAGTACCACTACCTCGCCTTTAGCTTGGGCTAGGTCAAAGCTGCCACCGGTAAGGGTGGTGCCGGCAAGGCTGGGGGCCGGCAGTCGCCCGGCTTCGGGCAGTACCACAATCGAGCCGTCACCGGCCACGTAGCCTGAATCAGCCCCCGCGGGTTCGGCTGCTTCACTGCCACCGCAGGCATTCAGCGAGAGCACTGCGCCCCCAGCGATAAGCACACAGATAAATGGGCGAACGAAGCGGTGCATCGTGGTGCTTATGCGCCGGCGATCTTGCTGGCCTTGGCCAGGAGGTCACGGGACGGCTCGGTATAGGTGATCGCAACCAGTTCGTCATTGTCATAGGTCAGGGAGGTAAGTGATGCGAGTGTGCACTGCCGACTGCGCGGATCGTGCCAAAGTCGTCGGTCTTCGGCGCGCAGCCGCGCTACCCAAATAGGTAGTTGGTGGCTGACCAAGACCGCCTCGTGGCCGCGGACTTGATCACGGGCAGCGTGCACAGCTGCGGTCATTCGTGCCGCAACCTCGTCATAGGGCTCACCCCAGGAAGGGCGAAAAGGGTTCCAGAGATGGCGCCATGTCTTGGGCTGCATCAACACCCCATCGCCGACACTAACTCGCTGACCTTCAAAAATATTGTCCGCCTCAATTAGCAGCGGATCGGTTTGAATCTCCAGACCATGTTTGGCGGCGATTGGCTGCGCGGTTTGCTGCGCACGTTCCATTGGCGAAGAGATAACGGAGGTGACGTCATGGTCGGCCAAGGTGGTTGCCGCCCGCACCGCCATCATTTGACCAAGGTCGGAGAGAAAATAGCCAGGAAGCCGCCCATACAGCACACCTTCTGGGTTGTAGACCTCGCCATGGCGGAGCAGATGCACAACGGTTCGATCTTCGGCACCCATGCGAACCACTCTAAGTTACGTAACCTTGCGGCGCGCGGCGGTGCGACGACGACTCGGGCGCCAACTACCCTCGCCGGCCTCAAGAGCTGCCTCACGCAGTACTTCGCCGTGGGCCGCGACCGCCTCCACCAACCCATACAAGGTGCTGGTGCCGGCAAGCACATCAACGCGTAACCCATGCTCTTGTGCCGTTTTGGCGGTCTGCGGACCAATGCACGCCACGATGGTGGTGTGATGTGGCTTGCCCGCGATGCCAACCAGGTTGCGCACCGTGCTGCTCGAGGTGAACAAAACCGCGTCGAAACCACCGGTCTTGATGGCTTCGCGCACCTCAGCGGGCGGTGGCGCTGCCCGGACGGTGCGGTAGGCGGTGATGTCTTCGACTTCCCAGCCCAGTTCAGCCAAGCCGGCGGCCAAGGTGTCGGTTGCAATATCGGCGCGAGGTAAAAACACCCGATTGATTGGATCCGTCAATGAGTCGTATATCGGCCAGTCCTCAAGTAACGCACTGGTTGACTGATCGCCCACCGGGACCAGATCCGGCCGCACGCCGAATTCGATGAGCGAGGCCACGGTGCTGTCACCAACCGCGGCCACCTTGAGGCCGGCGAAGGACCGAGCATCTAGGCCGTACTCATCAAGTTTTTCGCGAATGGCCCGCACCGCATTAAGCGAGGTAAAACCAATCCACTCATAGCGACCAGAAACCAGACCGTGAATTGCCCGGTCAATCTGTTGGGGAGTACGCGGTGGTTCGACCGAAATCGTTGGTACCTCCATCGGCACCGCCCCATGCCCGCGCAGCATCGACATGATCGAGCCCGTGGTGTCTTGGGTTCGTGGGATCAACACCCGCCACCCGAACAGTGACTTGACCTCGAACCAATCCAATTTCTCGCGCTGTGCCACGACATCGCCGACGACCACGATGCCAACCCCGGTGAGTTTCATCAGCTTTGAGATACTTCCGATCTCGGCCAAGGTGCCAGCGATGGTGCGCTGATCAACGGTGGTGCCACGACGAGTGACCGCAATATGGGTTTGCGGATCAGCGCCCGCATGTACGAGCATTGCCGCAATTTCGGCAACCTTGTCTGCGCCATTTAGTACCACAAGAGTGATGCGGGGATTAACAAGATCAGCCCAGTTAAGGTCCGCATCATTTGCATCGACGACTCGAAATTGCCGAGTGCGGCCACCGGTTAAACCGAATCCAGCGTAAGCAGGGATCCCGGTGACTTCGCTGACACCTGGCGCTACCTCAAACGGCACCTTCGCCTTTCGCAGTGCCGCCGCCTCATGCAGCAACGTGCCATCGACCACCGGGTCGCCAGCGATCAATCGCACGGTGCGCTTACCGCCGCGGGCCGCGTTGACTATCAGCTTTGCCCGCTCGGCTTGGTCTAGAGCAGCACCTTCTTGGTCAACCGCGATGATCACTTCGGCGCCTGGATTTACATGGGCAGTCGCGATCTCAATCGCGTCAGCATCAACAATGACGACTTCGGCATCACGCAGTAGTGCCGCCGAGCGAAGTGTCAGCAAGTCGGGATCACCCGGGCCTGCCGCAACCAGCGCGACCGAGCCCAAGTTCACCTTCTTGCGGGCCTTGGTTGTGGTATTCACACTTTCTCCTGGGCTGGTGCTGATTGGCTCATTTGGTATTACCGGGTTCTTTGGCTTGGTCATGCGTTTATCGCCTCCTGACCATAACCACGGCGTTGCTCGTGGAATGCCAAGATCTGCAACTCAACGGCCAGATCGACTTTGCGGACTTCAACCCCGTCTGGTACTTCGAGGACCACCGGAGCGAAATTCAAAATACTGCGAATCCCGGCGGCCACTAGTCGGTCGCATACCCCTTGCGCGCAATCCGCCGGGGTGGCAATCACGCCGATCTGAGCTTTCGTGTCGCCCACGACGGCCTCAAGTTTGATGAGGGGATGGATTTTCAGGGCCGCAACCGATTCGAGTTCACTTGCCGACAGACTTTTGCCCACCACATCCGGATGATTATCGACTAGGCCGACGATCGCGAAACCTCGTGAGGTGAAGCCCCGGTATGAAATCAAGGCCCGGCCCAGATTACCAACGCCAACGATTACTACACCCCAAGGTTGCGCAGAACCCAACTCCCGGCTGATGTGATATGTCAAATAGGAAACGTCGTAACCAACACCGCGGGTGCCGTACGACCCCAAATACGAAAGGTCTTTGCGAAATTTGGCCGAACTTACTCCGCATTTTGCGGCAAGGGCTTCGGAGGAAACGGTCTGCACTCCGGCCGCACTTAGGGAAACCAACACCCGGTGATAAACCGGCAGCCGGGCTACCGTTGCATCTGGAATAGCACGACCGGCCTCGCGGGGCCGACCTTTGCCGAGGGAGATTGACACGTTGCTCCTGCTGAATGCCCCACCGCCATCGGCGAGGTGACCCAACTTTAGGCGCTCGTGCCCCACATCACAAAGTTGAGCGGACACTGGCGTCCGATTATCGGGATAAAACCGCGCGTAACCGGTCGGGATCCACCCGCCAGAAATCATGAACTACTCCATCGATGAGCACCACCGGGATTTTCTCCCAGTAAAGATCAAAGAGCGCCACCTCATCAAGGACCGAGACTTCATCCCAGGGGGTTCCGGTCTCCGAGCAGACCTGTGCCACTATCACCCGGGCCTCATCACATAGGTGACAGCCCGGCTTACCGACGAGCGTGAGCATCATCTGGGTGCAGGTGGACGCTGGTCACTCATCGCCATAAACCTCACGAAGTCGCCCTTTGGCCACCTTGCCGGTTGCCGAGTGCGGAAGCGCATCAACGATCCGGATCAAAGATGGGCACTTAAACCGCGCCAACCGCTCGGCGCAATGCGTAGCAACATCCGCAGCCGAAATGGTCATTCCTGGCATTGGTACCACGAGCGCGGTCACGGACTCGCCGGTGGCATCATCAGGCACCCCGATAACTGCAACTTCAGCAATCTCGTCCATTGCATCTATGGCAATCTCGATTTCCCGCGGATAAACGTTGAACCCGTTTACCAAAATCACCTCGCGGCGTCGGTCGACAATATGCAGATCGCCGTCAGCGTCAAAGAATGCGATATCACCTGACCTGAACCATCCATCCGCGTCGGGTCCGCCGGCCCCATCGGGCCAATACCCGCTGAAGACTGACGAACCTCTTACCCACATTTCACCCGGGTCACCTTCTTCAGCATCAGGCCCGACTTCAGCATCCGGCCCGAAGACGCCACCTTCATCAGGCACCAAACGCACCTGCACCCCCGGCAATGGCCTGCCCACCGAACCGGGTTTCGGTGCACCCGAGACCAAGGTTGTCGCGACCACCGGCGCCGTCTCGGTCATGCCGTAACCCTCGAAAATTTCCTTGCCCGTAGTCGCGGCAAAGTCCTCGAAAACTCGCAGTGGTAGCGGCGAGCCCCCACTGGTAAACAGCCGCACGCCAGCAAGGGCCGCCCGAGCTCCGGGCACTTGGCACCAAGCCTGATACATACCCGGTGCCCCAGCGACCGTGGTGACACCATGTTTGGTGATGACCTCAAGGCTGCCGACCGGGTCAAAGCGATCGAGGACAACGCAAGTGGCACCGGCAGATGCGGCTAGATCAAGTGCCGCATTGAGCCCATAGACATGGAACATGGGCAGCACCAGCAGCATTACGTCACTGTGCTGCACCGCAGGCGGGGACTGCAGCGACTTGATCATCTCGACATTTGCCCGCAGCGCACCGTGGGTGAGCATTGCCCCCTTAGGGCGCCCACTGGTGCCGGAAGTAAACAACAAGAGCGCGAGTGAATTGGTCGGGGTGGCTTGCTCGGCGAGTACCCGCCGCGCGCCGGTTGTCAAAATCTCTGTCCACGGTTTACTGCCCAGAATAATAACTTCACACGCAGCAAGTGAGGCCGTTGCCGCATTTGCGGTTGCTGCCGCCGCTTCGTCAACAAATAAAAGACGCGCACCTGAATCAGCCATTAGCAATGCGATCTCCGGTGCCGTGTAAGCGGGATTAAGTGGCACGGCTACCAGCCCAGCGCGCAAAATGCCGAAATAGGCGAGAACGAAATCCGCAGAATTACCTAGGAGACCAGCTACCCGTTCACCAGCATGCAGGCCGCGCTGTAACAGACCGCAGGCAAAAGCGTCAATCTGGTCATCAAGTTCGGCCCAGGTCAACGTGCGATCGGAATCGATAATTGCGACCCGGGTCGGGTAATTGCGGGCCGAGTTTCGGACAAACTCAGCAACATTGGAGTTCTGGGTCAGCACTACTTCTCCCTCCAGACCTGCTCAGGAGCCGCACTCCTAGGTACGCTCAGCCTATGACGGCAACAAATCAGCCTGCAGCACCAACGGCCTCAGGCGCAAACCTCGACGTCCTTTCGGCGTATCGCCAAGCCGGTCAGGCCTCCGCCAAAGCGGGCGAGGAGTCAGCCAGCCCACATGCGCAGGCCCACAGCGCCGCCTTCTTTGACCTTGATAACACGATCATCCGGGGGGCCAGTGTCTATCACTTCGCCGTCGGCCTCGCTAAACGCAGGTACTTCACCATGCCGGAAATTGCGGGATTCGCCGTCAAGCAGGTGAAATTCGTCGTCAGCGGCTCCGAGGATCTAGAGGACATCGCTTCGGTGACCGAGGCCGCACTTTCGTTCGTGCAGGGCCGAGGTGTCGACGAACTGAATGTCTTCGGTGAAGCCATCTTCGACGAGAGCATGGTCAATAAACTCATACCTGGCTCCCTCGCGCTTGCGCAAGCCCATCTTGATGCAGGGCAACAAGTTTGGCTAGTAACTGCCACCCCGGTTGAGTTAGCAACGATGGTGGCAAGGCGCTTAGGTCTAACCGGCTCCCTCGGCACGGTTTCGGAAATCAAGGACGGTATCTACACCGGCCGACTTACCGGGCCACCGCTACACGGCCTGGCAAAAGCTGAAGCTATCCGAGCACTAGCGGCCCGCGAAGGCCTAGACCTAAGTGCCTGCTCGGCATATTCGGATTCATCCAATGACATCCCAATGCTCTCCGCCGTCGGAAATCCGGTCGCGGTTAATCCTGATTCAACACTTCGAGCCCATGCCCGCGAGAACAGTTGGGTGATCCAAGATTTTCGACGTCGTGCCCAGATCAAGGAGTACTCGGCGCCGGGGTTTTTGGCATTCGGTGGCATCGCGTTGGGTTTGGCAATCGGTTACGCGATCGGCCGTCGTCAGCGCTAGGCCACCTGCCACTAACCAAATACCGAAGGCCGCTGCATCAGTAACCGATAAAGGGTCTGCTGGATCCGCTCACGAACCTGATCGGTCAAGTCGAAAATCAGCATCGGATCATCCGCAGCATTCTCCGGATAGTGGTCGGTGGGAATCGGCTCCCCAAAGTGAATGAACCACTTGCTGGGCAGTGGGATCAAACCCAGTGGCCCGAGTAACGGGAAAGTTGGGGTAATCGGAAAGTACGGCAAGCCAAGTAGTCGAGCAACCACGGTCACATTGGCAATCATCGGGTAGGTTTCCTCGGCTCCCACGATGGCCGTCGGGATAATCGGGGTCTTCGTGCGCAGTGCCGCCGCCACGAAACCACCGCGGCCGAAGCGCTGCAATTTGTACCGTTCGGCGAACGGCTTGCCGATGCCCTTGTAGCCCTCTGGCCACACACCAACGATTTCTCCGTCACTTAAGAGGCGCTCAGCATCGGGATGGCAGGCCAAAGTGTGCCCCGCCTTGCGGGCGATCTCACCAAGGAACGGACTCTGGAATAGCAGGTCGGATCCGAGCATACGTAGATGGCGATGGAATGGATGTTCGTCTAATAACGCAACTTGTGTCATCACGGCATCCAGGGCGATAACTCCAGAATGATTCGCCACGACCAATGCGCCGGTTACATCAGGAATATTTTCTAAACCGGATGTCTCGACTCGAAACCATGATCTATAAAGTGGGCGCACCATGGCCATCAACACATTGTCGTTGAACTCCGGATCAAAACCGAGATCGTCAACTGCATAGTCCCCGGCCAATCGACGCTGCACGAATGCCCAGAACTCCATTAGCCGGGTCAGCAAATCGGGCTCAAGATCTTCCACAAGGCGCGGCCTGATCGGCTCTTCGCCGCGGATCGGAATCACCTTCGCGTTAGGCAACTGACACCTCGCGTCGCGCTAGAAAACTTGCGAATGCCTGCGGCGTTGAATACATCGGCTCATGCCCAAAGGTATTCGCAGCAAGGGAGGTATCAAGTACTCGACCATAGGTCAAGAAACGCACTTGCTCGGTGGTGAAGTCAATCAATCCGGCTCGGCTAATGCTGCGACCAAATGGCATGAAGAGAAACTCCGGCATTGTGAGGCGCTGGTGGCCGGTCCGGCGGATCGCCTGCGACAGCATCAAGATGCCGCTACCGGCAATGTTGAAGGTGCCCGGATAACTGTTTAACACCGCACGTTTTACGAACTCAAGACCGTCATCCTCATGGATGAATTGCAGTCTCGCATCGAACCCCAGAACCGTCGGTATCACCGGCAGCGAGAAATAGGTTGTCATCGCCGTATCGATGCCGGGACCAATGAAATTGGCGAAGCGCAAAGTAGTCACTGCCACATCCGGGCGTCGCCGAGAAAATCCGCGCACATACCCCTCGACCTCACTTGAGTCTTTTGCCCACCCCGATCGAGGTGCGTGCCGGGGTTGCATTTCCTCGGTGAACATCGCCGGGTCCTTAGGCCCGCTGCCATACACCGACGCTGTCGACTTAACCACCAAGGCCTCGACACTCGGGGTGCGCTGGCAGGCCGCAAGTAACTGCATCGTGCCGATTACGTTGATCTCTTTCATGGTAGCGCGCCCACCAGCCTGCCGCGGGGTAGCGATCACCCCCATATGAACCACGGTATCAACTCCGGCCGCACCAAGGACTTTGGCAATAACCGGGTTCCGGATATCTGCGCGAACGAACTGCATCCCCGGCAACTTGACCGTCGGGGGCACTACGTCAACACCGATGACCTGATCGATTGCTGGGTCTTCGCAGAGGATCTTAGCCAGTTGCCCACCTAGATAGCGCGAGACACCGGTGACTAGGACCACGCGTGGCATGCCCGACTCCCTACCTTGCTGAACCCAGTCAACTGCACACTGAGCCTATGCTCACCGGGGGCCGCACTAGCCCTTATTGCGGCGCTGAACTCGGGTACGGCGCAACAACTTGCGGTGCTTCTTCTTCGCCATCCGCTTGCGGCGCTTCTTTACCACTGAGCCCATAAAGACATCCTCGCGTTCGTCGTTCGAAAGATGCGTTCAGGAATCCCACGAACGCCAACTACTAAGAGGTAGCCTACCTGCCGGCTCAGGCGGTCTCGACGAAGGAGTCTCGAAGGTAGTCGTGGACTGCCTGCTCTGGGACTCTAAAGGAGCGGCCAACGCGCACCGCGGGGAGCGCACCGCCATGGACCAATCGGTAAACCGTCATCTTCGAAACCCGCATTACCGAGGCAACCTCAGCAACGGTTAGGAAGCGGACCTCGGCAAAGCCGCGCTCAGGATTGTTGGTCATTAGGCACCGAACTTTCTGCAGGCAGTCCGCTCCGGCTACCCTGCCGATGCGTGATCAGAAGGCGAACACTAGTGGCACCAGGGTACGCTGGGAAAGTTGGTTTGCAATATTGGCAAAAAATACATCACCCGTGGTCATAGCCAGCCGTCGGACCGCGGCGCCAGCCCCCAAATGGGGAAAATCAGTGCCCTAGTAAGGCTTATCGCTTGATCCACCTCATCATTTGGGTCATCGCCTTCCTCGAACGACTTCGGCAACGGGGTACGTCCATCGGTCATCCGGATCGGTGCCGACCTGCCGTGAGTCGCTTTGACGTGGGCCAAAAAGACCTCTGGAAGTTCCGCACCCGGGTCCACCGGGTGGCCACCGACCTCAGCAATGAGGTGGGTCCAGGCCCGCGGCACCACCTCAAGCCACTCATAGCCGCCGCCGCCGACAACGACCCACCGGCCGGCCGCATAATGGTGTGCCCATAGGTGCATCGCCTCATAACTCATGCGCTGGCCATCTAATGACAGGTTCAGATTCGCCAATGGGTCATCAGCATGCGTATCAACTCCATGCTGGCTGATCACAAATTGTGGGTCAAAGGCTTTGAGTAACTGAGGTACGAGCGCATGAAAGGCCCGCAACCAGCCTTGGTCGCCGGTGCCGGCTGGCAGCGCGATATTGACCGCGGTGCCTCGGGCAGTTGGACCACCAATTTCACTGGGCCATCCGGTGCCCGGGAATAAACTCGCCGGGCTCTCGTGAATTGAGATGGTTAGTACCCTGGGGTCGTCCCAGAACATGGCCTGCACACCATCACCGTGATGGACGTCAAGGTCGACATATGCGATGCGCTCAACCCCTTGGTCCAGTAACCAGGCGATCGACACTGCCACATCGTTATAGACACAAAAACCTGATGCCGCAGCTGGCATTGCGTGGTGCAAGCCGCCCGCCAGATTCACCGCATGTTCTACGGCACCGCCATGGACCGCCCGTGTTGCGGCCAAGGTGGCCCCCGCGACCCGAGCACTGGCCTGATGCATACCGGGGAAAATCGGAACATCTGCGGTACCAAAACCCCACGAGCTATCACTTGCCCCCATGCCAAAACCAATATCGGATGCCCGCAGCACCGCGTTGACATAATCCGCATCGTGCACCCGTAACAAGATGTCCATCGAAATCGGCTCGACCGGGGTCAGCAATTGCACGTTCGGCTGGATTAATAAGTCGAAGTCCGCGGCAAGTCGCATCGCCAATTGCACTCGGATCGGGGTCAGTGGGTGACCGGCACCGAAGTCGTACTCGGGCAACCGTTCATCCCAAACCACGCCGACTCGTTTGCTCACGATGCAGATAGCTCTCGGCTTCGATCCCGTGCTGCCACGATGGCAGCTATGAATGAATCAAGGATTTCATTTTCCTGTAAGACCGCGATCGCCGCGGCGGTGGTGCCTCCCGGAGAAGTCACCATGGCGCGCAATACCGCTGGTTCCTCACCACTGACATCAAGCAGGTGGGCCGCACCCAACAGGGTGTGCACCACCGCGTTGCGCGCATCGGCCGCACTTAGTCCAACGGCCTGCGCACCAGCCATCATCGCCTCGGCGAGTAAGAAGACATACGCCGGTCCACTTCCAGAGACCGCCGTTATTGCGTCCTGCAGGGTCTCTGGCACCGAAATCACCGTGCCCACCGATGCCAGCAATTGCTCAGCGTGAGCCAATGCTGCCCCATCGCAATTGGCGCCGGCGCTGATGCCCGTGACACTGAGTTCCAGCCGCGCCGGATAATTTGGCATCGCCCGGACCACATTGGCCCGCGGAAGAACTTCTTCGATTGACAAAGTGGTGATGCCGGCCGCAATTGAAATGACCAAGGCGCCATCGGCCACATCCGACGCGATCTCTTGAACTAACGATCGAATATCTTGCGGCTTGACCGCGATGATCACGACATCGGCGCCCACTACGGCAGCAGCCGGAGCCGCGACCTGGACCCCAAACCGGTCGGCCAATTCAGCCGCGCGCTCCACCCGCTTTTCCGCGACCACGATGGTTGGAGCTGGAGTCAACCGGCGTTTCAGGCCGACGATTAGCGCCTCGCCCATCACTCCGCCGCCTAGTACCGCGATGCGTGTCACGCTATTTCCTCTCGCTTATCCGTGATCAGGCACCTGGGAGCAGTGACCTGATCGCCGGGACTAAACCGGTCGGTCTTTCCGCCAAGCCTCCCACGAGGCGGCCAAACCACCCCGGCCCGAACGGGATATACACCCGGACCGCCTCACCAGCTTCGGTCAAGCGCTGCTGTAACCCCGTGCTTTGCCCGTAATACATAGCGAACTCATAACTGCCCTTTTCACGGTGCAGCCGGGCGGTGAGCGTCTGGATAATCTCGATCAGGCGCGGGTCTTGGGTGGCAAAAACTGGTTCAGCAGCCGCTCGCAGTAAAGCTTTTGCGCAGCGGATATAGGACTTATCCACCTCGATTGCTTGGCCGAAGCGATCCAGTGCTACATAACTGGTCGCCCCCTTAACCAAGCACACTCGACCCCCGATGGTTTCGCAATCGTCTTCGGTTCGCCGGAGAACCGATTGCAAAGTCACCCCGACATCGAAACCTTCGGCACGTAGGCCACTTACCAACTCAAGGGTGGCATCGACTAAATCGTCCGGGCCCATCCCGATCATGACACTTACTTGGCTGATCTGCGCCTGCGCGCACAAGTCCCTTAACGGCGCACTTCTCAAACTCCCACGAAGGACGACCTCGGGGAGAATCACCACCTCGGAGATGCGCGCCAGTGCTGCCGAAGCCAAGGCGCTGACCGCCACTGCGTAGTCAGCGAAAACCACGGCGCTTTCGGACTCGGATAGTTCCCCGCTCACCGCGCGTTCAAGACTTATTAGCCTCCCCGCGTCGGCCAAGAGTTGTGCTGCTTCGATCACATCTTCTACCTGCTCGCCTCCCGCAACCCGGTGCACGAACTCGCGCCCGATTGGCGTACCGGCGATAAAGGAGCCGATGGCCTTGTTTTTGGCGATCTGCTCAAAGACATTGCGAACTGATGACACCAGATGACCTTATGACTTCCCGGTCGCATCCTTGGTAGGCAGTGGCTGTGTTGGGTCGAGGAGTCGCTGAATAGTCGGTGCCACCAGAGCCACGATCACCTCATCTGTCGCGGACGCCAGTGGTTCGATATTCAATATGCAGCGGGTTGCGACCACCCCGGCTAAGTACGCGGTGATCAAGGCGCCGCGCATCCGGGCATCAGGAACACCAATGGCTTCCACTACCCGATCAAGCAAAGTCGCCTGCAGGAAGTCGGTCAGACCGCGCAGTTGATCAACCCCCGCAGATGCGCGAGCGGACTGCATCAAGTTGGTGGCGTCCTTACGCACCTGTTCATCTCCACTAAGTTGCAAGGTCAGGCGCACTAGCCGCTCGCCCATGCCGTCCAAGCCAGGTGCGATTAACTTCGGAATACTGCCCGCCGGGTCGAACGGCACCCTTAATGCGGTGGCAAGTAATTGCTCTTTATTGGAGTAAAGGGACCGGACTACGCCAGGGGCAACGCCGGCGGCCGCAGCCACTGTTTTGATCGTGGTGTTTGCATATCCGCGGGCACCGAGCACTGAGCGCGCCGCACCCAAGATCGAAGAAGTCAGATCGGCTTCGGCCACACCCAGCACCGTACCGGGCGGCGGCTAGTTAATGCGTGGCCACCGAATTAACTCAAGGTGACAGGTGATGGCGAGCGAAAGTAAGGGCCTCGACTAGATCGGCCAACCGTTGCTCACGTGAGTTCGCACCCCGGGTGCTGACTTCGACAATTACTGCTCCGCAGAAGCCGCTGGCGACCAGAAGTTCTAGGACATCACCAACCGGCTGGGTGCCTCGTCCGGGCAGTAAGTGCTCATCGACCGCCGAACCGCTGCCGTCAGCTAAATGCAGGTGGGTCAGGCGTTCACCAAGATCCCTCGCGAACTGCAGGGCATCACTGCCGGAGACCGCGGTGTGGGAGAGGTCCAAAGTAGTGTGCGGGTAATCCTCGTCTCGGATATCCCAACCAGGTGAATAGGCAGGTAAGCGTTGCGCGACTGCGCGCCACGGGAACATGTTCTCTACTGAAAATTGCACAGCAGTCTCATTGCCCATAGCCTTCAGGCCGCTAACAAAGGTACGCGCGTAGTCACGCTGCCACCTGAAGGGCGGGTGCACCACTACCGTTGAAGCACCGAGCATTTCAGCTACTTCTTGCGCCTTGCGCAGTTTCGCCCAGGAATCAGTGCCCCACACCCGCTGGGTAATGAGCAGGCATGGGGCGTGGATCGAGATAACCGGCACCTGATAGTGGTCGACCAATGCTGCAAGCGCATCAACATCCTGACTTACTGAATCAGTACCGACCATCACCTCTACGCCGTCGTAGCCAAGTGCTGCGGCGATCTCAAAGGCGGCAGCGGTGTTCTCTGGGTAAACCGATGAACTTGATAAGCCAATGAGTGGGCTCACGCCCGCCGCCACCGATCAGTCGAAGCCGCAATAACCCAAACTCCACATGCCCCTACCAAACCCACCGCGATAGCCACGAGACTGTAGCGTTCAGGGTCGAGGGACAGCGCAAAGAAGTTAGAGAAGAATGGGATGAACAACACCCCTAGGAACAACACAATCATGAGGGCGACGATGCCCAATCTAAGCAGGCTAAGTGGACGGGCACTTTGAATCAATACCGCAGTGGTGACGATGAACAAGGTGACGGTTGCCGCGGATTGCGCATCGCCCAAGGTCTCACCAACGTTCAATGCGATGCCGTAACTGGTGAAAGCAGCCAAGGCCGCGACGGCCCCGGCCGGCGCCGTGAAAATTAACACCCGCTTGAAAAAGCCTGGACGAAATCGCTCGGTATTTGGCATCAGCGCCAGGAAGAATCCAGGGATGCCAATAGTTAGTGCCCCGATAAGTGAAATGTGGCGGGGCAGAAACGGGAAGGCAACCGCGAAGACGCCCGTGGCGATGGAGATGAAAATCGCGTAAAAGGATTTAGTTAAGAAGACATCGGCGACGCGCTCTATATTGCCAAGAACTCGCCGGCCTTCGGCAACCACACTAGGCATAACCGCCCACTTATCGTCAAGCAGAACTAGTTGGGCAACAGCGCGGGTAGCCCCCGACCCTGAACCCATCGCGATACCTAGATCAGCATTCTTCAGCGCCAGCACATCGTTGACACCATCGCCGGTCATCGCAACTGTGCAGCCTTGAAGATGCAGTGCGTCGACCATTGATTGCTTTTGCAACGGGGTCACCCGGCCGAAGACTGAAGCAGTCTCAAGCACCTTGGCAACCTCGACGGTGTCCTGTGGCAAGGTTCGAGCATCAATGGGGTTTTCAGCGCCGGGCACACCAGCTTGCGCCGCGATCGCACCAACGGTCGCCGCATTATCACCCGAAATAACTTTAACTCGAACGTCTTGCTCGAGGAAATAAGCAACAGTTTCCGCAGCATCAGGGCGCAGAGTTTGGTCAATCACTACTAGGGCCACCGGCGTTACCTGACCGGGGCCGCTCTCCGCATCGGGAGCATCCGCGCCCTTAGCAAGGAGTAGAACGCGGGCACCGTCACCCGCAATGGTGTCGGCCCGGGCCCGAACCGGGTCGCCATCGGCAAGCAGCATTTCCGGAGCCCCGATGACCCAAGTCCCGTGGCCGGCAAAAGTTGCTGCCGACCATTTGCGCGCACTGGAGAAGGGCACACTTTGTTGCACCAACCAAGCCGGGTTCGGGTATCGCGCCCCGACCGCCTGCAAAGTCAGATTCGGGCTGGACTCAACCGCCGCCAGCGCACCAAGGGCAGCCGAAGTAGCCGCTTCATCCACCAAACTCACCACATCGCGCACCTGCATACCCGGCTCGGTAAGGGTGCCAGTCTTATCGACACAGATAGTGTCAACGCGAGCAAGGACTTCAACCGCCGGCAGGTCTTGAACTAGAACCTTCTTGGCGGCAAGTCGAATCACTGCCACGGCCATCGCGATGCTGGTAAGTAGCACTAGGCCCTCAGGCACCATGGTGACCATACCGGCGATCGTGCCCCGCAATACCTCATTAATCGGTAGATCAGCGCGCAGCCATTGCGAGAAGAACAGCAGAAGGCCAACAGGCAGCAGTAAATACGACAGGAGTCTAATGAATCTGTTAATCGAATCGCGAAGTTCGGAGTTGGTCTGATGAAACTTCTTGGCCTGCTCGGTTAGTCCGGCGGCAAATGAATCTCGACCGACCCGGGTGGCTCGATACAGTCCAGAACCCGCAACCACGAATGAGCCCGACATCACTTGATCGCCGATTTTCATATCAACGGGGTCGGCTTCGCCGGTGAGCAGACTCTCATCAATTTCTAGACCGTCAGCGACTAGCACCTCACCATCAACTACCAGTTGGTCCCCCGTGGTCAGCACGATCACGTCATCGAGCACGACCTCATTTGCACTGACCGGGACATCGGTGCCATCGCGTCGCACCACCGGCTTGGCTTCGCCGATAACGGCGAGCTTCGCAAGCGCCCTAGCTGCGCGAAACTCCTGAATGATGCCGATTGCGGTATTCGCCACTATGACGAAACCAAAAAGGGAATCCTGTATCGGAGCAATCAGTAGCATCACGATCCACATCGCCCCGATAAGACCGTTGAACCAAGTTAGGGTGTTCGCCTTGATGATGTCACTGATGCTGCGACTGTTTACGTTGGGTAAATCGTTTATCTGACCCGCAGCTACCCGCTCAGCAACCTCAGCCGCCGTCAAGCCATGAACGACCTCCATCACTCAGTCAGGCGATCCATGCGATGAAGAATCATGCCCTCGCGTAAGGCCCACGGGCAGATCACGAACTCCTTGATATCAAGTAAATCCATGACGGATTCGGCAACCACCGCACCGGCGAGCAACTGACCGGCGCGCGCCGATGAGACCCCCGGTAACTTGGTGCGTTCCGCGGCTGTCATTCCAGCCAATTTATTTACCAGTGAGGTCAGGTCGGTAATACTCATTGAGCGCCTGACGTACATGCCCTCGGTCGACGGCGCCGCCCCCGCGATCCGAGCCAGTTGCCGAAATGTCTTAGAGGTAGCCGCAGCCATACTCGGCTCACCGACGCGCAGCAGGCGCCCGGTAACCGCTGCGATTTCAGCACGAACAAATCGACGTAGCTCACGAAGGGAATCGGGCGTCGGGGGGTCACCGATTAGATGCGATCGAGTTACGCGGCCGGCCCCCAGGGGCAATGAGACGGCCACATCGGGTTCCTCGTCCACCCCCGACGCGAGTTCTAGCGAGCCGCCCCCGATATCGACAACTAGCAGTCGACCCGTCGACCAACCAAACCACCGGCGCACCGCGAGAAATGTCATGCGGGCCTCGGCTTCACCCGAAAGCACATCAATAAAGACGCCGGTCTCATCACGAACTCGACTCAACACTTCTTCACCGTTGCCGGCCTCGCGGATGGCAGACGTGGCAAACACCATCACCTCGGTGGCGCCCTTATCTTCAGAAAGCTGCTGGCCTTGTCGGATGAATCCGATTAGTTCGTCAACCGCCGCCGCGTCAATGCGCCCATCAGGGGTCAAGTGCTCGGCCAGCCTAAGTGGCATCTTCAATTTCGAGGCCGGGATCGGAGCTGCTCCGTAGTGCGCGTCAACGAGCAAAAGATGTACCGTATTTGACCCGATATCAAGGACGCCCAGCCGCATAGTCAGAAGGTACCTGCAAGCACCTCCCGGTGCCCGCTTGGGCGCGGGCGCGTCTTAGTTAATAGTGCCCAATAGAGTGTGCTCCATGCCTGAGGTCGCCTTAGATTTTCCACGCCAGTGGGTCGAGTTCATCGATCCCGCTGACGAAAACCAGATAATCCGAGCTGACCTAACCTGGTTGACCTCTCGCTGGACCTGTATTTTCGGCCGGGGCTGCAAAGGCATCTACGCGGACGCCCCGGACGCCGGCTGCTGCACTCTTGGCGCACACTTCTCCGAGAAAAAAGATGAAAAGCGGGTCACCCGCTGGGTCGAAAAACTCGATGGCGACATGTGGCAGAACATCAAAATCGGCAAGAAAAAGGGCTGGATCGAAAAGGAGGACGGCGCCCGCAAGACCGCGGTACATAACGGTGCCTGCATCTTCCACAATCAAAAGGACTTCGCCGGCGGCTACGGCTGCGCACTGCACCACCTGGCCAACCGTGAGGGCATCTCCTTCGTCGAGACCAAGCCCGAGGTGTGCTGGCAGCTACCCCTTAGCCGAACCTACGAGAACAAGAAGTACGAGGACGAAGTCGAGCGCCTTGTGGTCGTACTCGGTGAATATGACCGCCGAACTTGGGGTGCCGGCGGCCATGATCTGGATTGGTATTGCAGCAGCAATACCGAGGCACATATCGGCACCGAGCCGGTTTACCTGTCATCACGGGATGAGATCGTGGCCCTCATCGGCTTACCGGCCTACGAAGAATTGGCGCGCCTGTGCACGGCCCGCGAAAAGTTGTTATTGACCGTGACCGACACCACCGGCCTGACTCCACACCCGGCCGACCCCCCCATCACCTCCTAGACCGACTCTTCGAAAACCCAGATGGCCCGCACCGCCCCAAAAGCCCCGGCCTACCGCTGCAGTGATTGCGGCTGGACCAGCGTTAAATGGGTTGGACGCTGTGGGGAGTGCCAAGCGTGGGGCACCGTTGATGAAATAGGTGCCACTCGAACTCGCGGCACCACGGCGGCAAAATCCGGCACCCCAGCACTACCCATTGGCTCGGTGGATCTCACGGCGGCTGCCGCAACGCAAACGGGCATCAGCGAATTCGACCGAGTGCTTGGTGGCGGTCTAGTGCCGGGAGCGGTGATCTTATTAGCCGGTGAACCCGGGGTCGGCAAATCCACCCTGCTCCTTGACGTGGCCGCCCGCTGGGCTGATGCCGGGCAGCTCACCTTGTATGTCACCGGAGAAGAATCCACCGCTCAGGTACGAATGCGTGCCGAACGCATTGGCGCCCTCACCGATGGCCTTTATCTGGCTGCCGAGACCGATTTAGGGGGGGTACTGGGACACATCGAGACGCTCGAGCCCAGCCTGCTGATCTTGGACTCGGTACAGACCATCGCTAGCGCCGAGATCGACGGCGCGGCAGGGGGGGTAACCCAGATACGCGAGGTCGCCGCCTCGGTGATCGCTCGCGCTAAATCCCGCGGCATGACCGCGATCATCGTTGGGCATGTGACAAAGGACGGCAGTGTCGCCGGGCCCCGGGCCCTTGAACACCTGGTGGACGTGGTTCTCTACTTCGAGGGCGATCGGCATAGCACCTTGCGTTTGGTGCGGGCCGTGAAAAATCGGTTCGGTCCCGCGGATGAAATCGGTTGCTTTGAGCTTGTCGATGACGGAATCATCGGGCTCGCCGATCCAAGTGGGTTATTCCTCGGTGATCGCCATGAGCCGGCCCCTGGCACTTGCGTGAGCGTCACCGTTGAAGGTCGGCGCCCGCTGGTCACCGAAGTGCAGGCGCTGATCGCCCCCTCAAGCGCTCCGCAGCCTCGTCGGGTAACAAGTGGCCTGGACTCCTCGCGCATCGCCATGATGCTCGGGGTGCTCGAGCGCCGAGTTGGCCTAAAGCTCGCCACCTCCGACTGTTTTGTGGCGACGGTTGGCGGGGTGCGCCTGGTTGAACCCGCAACTGACCTAGCTATTGCGCTGGCAATCTCGAGCAGTGTCAACGATGTGGCCCTACCGAGTGGGCTTATTGCCATCGGCGAAGTTGGGCTCTCCGGTGATGTCCGCAAAGTTACGGCCCTCACCCGCCGTCTCGCGGAAGCTGCGCGGCTTGGATTCACCGATGCGATCATCCCGCGCGGCTCAAAGGGTGATTCGAATGTAACTGACATCCGGGTGCACGAGGTTACCTCACTTAATGAGGCGCTCGCGGTGGCCCGCACTCTTGTTAATGCGCAGCGAAGTTAGCCCGAACGCCACTTCATAATTGCGAATTTCGACGCCCCCGAAAGCACCGAGGCCGCATATCCACCGTCACGACTTCTTTTCCTTGGTAAGTGAGAACTTGGCCTTATCGCTCTTGACGTCACCATTTCTAGCGATGAGGTCATAACGCCCCTGTTTTGCCAACTTGCCGTCACCC
>JAQCEO010000009.1 GCA_027729805.1 Actinomycetota bacterium | reverse complement strand
AGTATGTTAGCAACTATTGGACCGGTCTAATCAGGTCGAGATCCTCGGAATGGAGATTTCAGATGGACCGCACTGAGCGACGCGAGAGACTCGCAATGTACGCCCTAGACAGCCCAGCGGCGGACCGCGCCAACGCGATCGGACTGGCCAACGCGGAGTGGTTCCACTCCGATGTCCCACGTAAGCGGATGAAGGAGTTAATGCGTCGTGAGGACATGCCGGCGATCCGCTGGACGGCCTTATGGCTCGGAGTGATGCTCGTGTCTGCCGGGCTCGCTATCGCCACGTGGGGAGCGTGGTACGCAATTGTTTTCCTGTTGGTTTACGGCATCCTCTACGGGTCGGGAGGGGACTCGCGTTGGCACGAGACGGGCCATGGCACTCCGTTCGAGACACGCTGGATGAACGTGGTCGTCTACCAGATCGCCTCCTTCATGATGATGCGCGAGCCTACGGTTTGGCGATGGAATCACACCCGTCACCACACCGACACGATCATTGTGGGAATGGATCCGGAGATCCAGGCTATGCGGCCCGCGCGGCTCGCTCGAATCATCGTCAATTTTGCCGGACTGTACGACGTTCCGGTGTCATTTAAATTGATGTTCATGCATGCATTCGGCAGGCTCACTCGCGATGAAGCGATGGTGGTGCCGTCGCAGGAGCAGTACAAGGTGTATCGAACCGCGCGCATTTGGCTGCTGATCTACGCAGCAGCGATAGCAACGAGCATTTTCACCTGGTCGATTCTGCCTTTGCTACTCATCGGAGGGCCCCGAATCTACGGCACCTTCATGCAAGTCATATATGCACTTACGCAGCACGCGGGGCTGCAGGAGAACGCCCTGGATCACCGTCTCAATTGCCGCACTATCAAGATGTGCTGGGTCAACAGATTCATCTACTGGAACATGAACTACCACGTAGAGCACCACATGTTTCCGATGGTTCCTTCGCACAAGCTGCCAGACCTCCACGCGGATATCAAGCACGACCTTCCCGCCATGTACCCGTCGATCTGGGCGGCATATAAGGAAATCATTCCGGCAGTCTTGCGGCAATTCAAGGACCCGACCTATGGCGTTCGTCGCGAGCTTCCACCGGGCGCGGCGCCATTCTACGAGCCGATCCAAACGCCCGCGCCGTAGATTCCCAACACTTTGAGTTCGAACCCTAGGGAGTACTGCCATGCCGACCTGGATAGATGCTTGCGGTCTTGAGGACATTGATGTGGAGGACGTCATTCCCTTCGAGTACGGGGGCATGAAATACGCCCTATATCGCTCAGTAGACAACGAGTACTTCGCGACGGATGGGCACTGCACCCACGAGAGGCAGTTGCTTTGCGACGGCCTCGTCATGGGAAATATCATCGAGTGCCCCAAGCACCACGGGCGGTTCGACTACCGCACCGGGGCGCCGATGGGTCCCCCGGTGCTTGAGGCCTTGCGCACCTACCCGACCAGGGTCGAAGACGGCCGCGTTCTCATCGACATCGAATGATCGCGGATGAGTAACACCGACATGGTCATAGTCGGAACAGGCCTTGCCGGAGTGCATGCGGGCATGGCTCGATCTTCACCAGTGAGCAGTCGAGCGCGTCGCCGGCCTCGGCGAGGGTGGGGTCAAGGGCCTTGCGGGTTGGGCGGCGATCGCTGGTGTTGGCTGGCGGCTGCGCGTTGGTGATCAGGGAATTGCGAGCCTTAACTATCGAGGTTGGACATCACGTGCTTAATGCGGGTGTAGTCCTCGAACCCATACATGGATAGATCCTTGCCATAACCTGAATGCCGGAAGCCACCATGGGGCATCTCGGCAACCAGTGGGATATGGGTGTTGATCCAGACGCAGCCAAAGTTCAAACCCTTGGCCATCCGCATCGCGCGGCCAAAGTCCTTGGTCCAAACCGAGGAGGCGAGGCCATAAGGCACGCCATTGGCCCAACGCAAAGCTTCAGCCTCATCGGAAAACTTCTGCACTGTGATTACCGGTCCGAAGATCTCGTTCTGGACCATTTCATCGTCTTGCTTAAGGTTTGCGATAACCGTGGGCTCTATGTAGTAGCCGCGATCACCTTGACGCTTACCGCCGGTCACCACCGAGGCATGGCCCGGGGCGCGCTCGATGAAGCCGAGCACCCGCTCCATCTGGTTGACGTTGTTTACGGGCGGGACTAGTGCGTCACCACCGGGGCCGTCGGCAAATGTAGTTAGTGTGCCTTTGGCTTGCTCAGCCAGGGCGGCGACGAAGTCGTCATAAATTCTTGGACCAACAATCATCCGGCTTGCCGCGGTGCAGTCCTGGCCAGCATTGAAGTAACCGGTGACGGCCAACCACTCCGCCGCGGCCTCCACATCCGCATCATCGAATATCACCACCGGCGCGTTGCCGCCCAGTTCGAGATGCACGCGCTTTAAATCGCGGGCCGCCGACTCGGCAACTTGCATACCAGCACGAACAGAGCCGGTGATCGACACCATCTGAGGGGTCTTGTGCTCGACGAGCGCGCGGCCGGTATCACGGTCACCACAGATCACGTTCAGGACACCCGGGGGCAGTGCATCAGATTCCGCGATGATTTCCGCCATCCGCACGGTGCTTACCGGAGTGGTGTCGCTGGGCTTTAGCACTACGGTGTTGCCAGCCGCAATCGCTGGGGCAAACTTCCAGACCGCCATCAGCATCGGGTAGTTCCACGGAGTGACCTGCCCAATTACCCCAATTGGCTCGCGGCGAATGATCGAGGTGAGGCCCTTTGCGTACTCCCCCGCCGCCCGACCTTCGAGGACTCGAGCCGCACCCGCAAAGAACCGGATCTGGTCAATCATCGGTGGGATTTCTTCCGAGGCGGTAAGCGCCACCGGCTTACCGGTGTTCTCACTTTCGAGGGCCACCAGTTCATCAGCGTGGGCTTCAAAAGCATCGGCAATAGTCAGTAATGCCTTTTGCCTTTCCGACGGGGTCGAATTGCTCCAGCTCTCAAATGCCGCATCGGCCGCGACATAAGCGCGATCCACATCGGTCGCGCTCGACACTGGAGCCGACGCAAAGATTTCGCCGGTCGAGGGGTTGATCAGGTCGCTGGTGCGGCCATCGGCTGCATCGACACTTTTACCATTTACGAAATTACGCAGAACCAGATTGCCGCTCACGTGAACTCCAATTGTCGAAGGCGAGATAAGGAAATGCCAAGGCCCCACAAGCGTATCGCCCCACCACCGGTTTCGGCAGCCCTATGGGCAAATACTTACGGATTTCGCAATTTAAAGGGGTGCAAGCGACTAAATCACTTGCCAAATGCCAAATGTTACGCCAACATAGGAACCATGACCACGCGCGAGCGGGTACCGGTAGCCCTCGATGACGTCTCAAAAGCCATCATCGAGCAACTACAACAAGACGGCAGACGCCCTTACGCCAGCATTGGAAAAGCGGTCGGCTTGTCCGAAGCTGCCGTGCGGCAACGAGTGCAGCGCCTTCAGGACTGCGGTGTTATGGCGATAGTGGCCATCACTGATCCAGTCCAACTAGGGTTCACCAGCGCAGCTATGATCGGGGTTCGGGTTGATGGTGACATTGAAGTGGTCGCCGAAAAGATGGAGTTGATGCCGGAGGTTGATTACCTCGTGGTTTGCGCTGGGTCATTTGACATCCTGGCAGAAGTTATCGCCGAAGATGACGATCATTTGCTCGACGTGGTCAACCGACACATCCGCTCCATACCCGGCGTTCGCTCCACCGAGACATTCGTCTACCTAAAACTGCGCAAACAGATCTACACCTGGGGAAAGAGATGACAACCACCCCGCAGAACGTGACCGAGCCCGGCAATGACGCGATGGCTCGCTCCGCCCGGGACCACCTTTGGCTGCACTTCACGCGCCACTCTTCCTTTTACAAGGGTCGCCACGTGCCGGTAATCGTCAAGGGTGACGGCCCCTACATCTGGGATGATCAGGGCAAGCGGTACTTCGATGGGCTCTCAGGCCTTTTCGTGGTTCAGGTAGGACATGGGCGCAAGGAGCTTGCGCTGGCAGGTGCCAAGCAGGCCGAGGAGCTGGCTTTTTTCCCGATCTGGTCCTACGCCCACCCGCGCGCCATTGAACTCGCAGAACGCCTTGCGAATCAGGCCCCCGGTGATCTCAGCCGGGTATTCTTTACCTCAGGTGGCGGTGAAGCGGTCGAGTCCGCGTGGAAACTAGCAAAACAATACTTCAAGCTCACTGGAAAACCCACCAAGTACAAGGTGATTAGCCGCGACATTGCTTACCACGGCACCACGCAAGGGGCGCTTTCCATCACCGGTATACCCGAGGCCAAAATCCCGTTCGAGCCATTGGTGCCCGGCGGCATCAAAGTCCCGAACACTAACTTCTATCGAGCCGACGAGAAGTACCGGCACGATGAGAAAGCATTCGGACTGTGGGCGGCGGGCCGCATTGCAGAAGCCATCGAGTTCGAAGGACCCGAAAGTGTCGCTGCAGTCTTCATCGAACCGGTACAGAACTCCGGTGGTTGCTTCCCGCCACCCCCTGGCTACTTAGAGCGCGTGCGCGAGATCTGCGACGAATACGACGTATTGATGGTTGCGGACGAAACCATCACCGGGTTCGGACGAATCGGCGACATCTTCGCGATGAATCGCTTCGGCGTAACCCCTGACATCATCACCTGCGCCAAGGGCATGTCCTCTGGCTATGCGGCTATCGGTGCCATGATCGCCAGCGAGCGACTCTTTGAGCCCTTCAAGCATGGCTCCACCGCCTTCCTGCACGGCTACACCTGGGGTGGCCATCCGGTCGCGGCCGCCGTCGCGCTGGCAAATCTTGACCTATTCGAGTCCGAGGGCATCATCCAAAATGTGCTGGCAAATGAGGCTAACTTCAAGCGGACCCTGGACAAACTAAGTGACCTACCGATCGTCGGAGATGTGCGAGGTGCCGGTTACTTCTACGGAATCGAATTAGTCAAAGACAAGATTACGCGCGAGACCTTCAGCGATGAGGAAGCAGAGCGGCTACTTCGCGGCTTCTTGTCCGAGGCCCTCTTTGACCATGGTCTTTACTGCCGGGCCGATGATCGCGGCGACCCGGTCGTGCAACTAGCTCCCCCATTAACCTGCGGGCAAAAGGAGTTCGACGAGATTGAGGCAATCTTGCGGACCGTACTCACCGAAGCGTGGTCGGTCCTGTGAACGCCGCGGCAGCCCCCGGGTCAACTGATCGAACCAAGGGACGGCGTATCCCGGAGAACTCCGTTACCGATACCGCTGCATTGCATGAGGTACTAGACGCCGGCTTAGTTGCCCATGTTGCCGTCGCGGATGAGTCCGGACAGCCATATGTGCTTCCAGTGGCCTATGCCCGTCGCGGTGATCAGGTTCTTTTCCATGGCTCCACCGGCTCCCGCCTTTTTCGTGGCTTGGCAGCAGGGCAACCCACCTGCCTAACGGTGACCTTGCTCGATGGCTTGGTGTTGGCCCGAAGTGCATTTGAATCGAGCATGAACTACCGAGCCGCGATGGTTCTTGGCGTAGCGACCAAATTAAGTGGTGACGATGAACTCGACGCACTTGCGTGCATTACCGAACACCTACTGCCTGGCCGTTGGGCACAGTGCCGGCACCCATCGGCTAAGGAACGGGCCGCGACCTTGACCTTGGCCTTGGAGTTGAGTGAGTGTTCGGTGAAGATCCGAACCGGTGGCCCTGATGATGACCCCGCCGACTTGGTGGATCCGATCTATAGCAAAATCTGGGCCGGTGTTGTCCCGATAATCGATGGATTCCAGAGCCCGGTGACCGATGAGCACACGCCCCCGGAAGTCAAGGTCCCCGAGTACATCACTGGGTGGAAGCGCCCGTGACTCAAAGTCCCACCGACTTGTCACTTTGGTGGAACACCCTTCCCGCCGACCTTGCCGTGCCCATCGGCGCCCCACTTCCCGGTGATGCAACAGCAGATATTGCAATAGTCGGTGCCGGCTTCACCGGACTCTGGACGGCTTACTACTTACTTAAAGCCAACCCCTCCTTAAGGGTTGCCATCGTGGAAGCTAACTGCGCTGGGTTTGGTGCCAGCGGCCGCAACGGGGGCTGGGTTTCGGCTCTTTTCCCCGTGGGGATAAACGCATTGGCACGGGCAAGTTCCCGGACTGATGCGATAAGAATGAATCGCGAGATGTTCGCGACGGTCACCGAAATTGGCAGGGTGGCAACTGCGGAGGGCTGGGATATCAACTGGCAGCAGGGCGGCACCGTCGTGCTCGCACGCACACCATTGCAACTTGAAAGCGCTCGCGCCGAGATATCAGACTACCGCGCCTGGGGATTCGGCGAAGGGGATTACGCCCTACTTGATGCTACTGCTGCCAAGAACATGGCTAACGCGACCGACGTCTTGGGCGGGACTTTCACCCCGCACTGTGCCGCGATCAACCCCGCGCTCTTGGTACGCAACTTGGCGCGCACTGTCACCGCCATGGGCGCCAAGCTTTATGAAGACACCCGGGTTGAGATCATCGAGCCAGGGATCTTGCGCACGGCACGTGGCTCGATCCGCGCCGAAGTCATCGTGCGCGCAACCGAGGGGTACACCCCTTCCCTCGCTGGCGAAAAACGCACCTTGGCACCGTTTTACTCCCTGATGCTGGCTACTGAGCCACTAAGTGAGCAGGTTTGGGCGTCAATTGGTTTAGGCCAGCGCCAGACCTTCAGCGATGGTCGCCACTTGATTATCTACGGCCAGCGCACCGCCGATGGGCGGCTCGCCTTCGGCGGGCGCGGTGCCCCGTATTTCTTCGGCTCCAAAATTACCCCGGAGCAGGACCGCAATCCGGATGTGCACGCGGACCTTTGGCGGGTCCTGACCGATCTATTTCCGGCGGTAAGTGAGGTGCGTGTCACCCACACCTGGGGTGGACCCCTTGGGATAGCGAGGGATTGGTGGGCTTCCTGCGGATTCGACCACCACACCGGTCTGGCCTGGGCCGGCGGGTATGTGGGCGATGGCGTGGCCACCACCAATTTGGCCGGCCGGACGTTAACCGAATTGATCACCGGCCAGGTGCAGTCAGCAAATGAACTCACCACCTTGCCTTGGGTCAATCACCGGTCGAAAAAATGGGAACCAGAACCACTGCGCTGGCTAGCCACCAATCTCGCGCTGCGGGCCATTACGAGTGCCGATGTGGTTGAAGAACGTACCGGGCGGCCGTCGCGCCGCGCGGCGATATTGGCCCGCAAAACCGGACACTGAGTAAATTGTGCGGATATGTGCAGCCACACCCGCACCCAAGGAGCCAGCTCGCGAGCAGCACTCCCATGCACAAGCAGAAAAGCTGGACTCAGTGCAATTCAAAGACACGTGGCCATGCATGCGGTGCATACATGGCATTACCAAAAGAAAATAACTCCCTAACGACGTCTAAGGTATGTTTGGCTCCCAATTGCTGGCTGGTCTTCATCAGAGTCAAGCCCTCTCTTCCAGAAAATGGATTGTGATTGGAACTGATTTTGTGACTTATCGGGCCTCAATTTTTATGGGCAGCGAGGAGAAACTGCGGAGCCATGAAGACGGATACCGAACCGGCGTATCAGACAATTGTGGAACCTGATATCGCCTAACAAAGACCCCAAGGGCTTCCTTGGTCTCAACGCGAGCGAGAAGCCGACCGAGGCAGAAGTGAATCCCGCCGCCAAACGATAAACTCCTGGACTGATCACGATAGACGTTGATTACGTCTGGGTTCTGGAAAGCCTTGGAGTCTCGATTCGCTGATGCAAAGAGGAGCACTACTCGCGATCCTGCGGGTACCACCTCCCCAGAGACATCCACTTCCTGAGTCGTTGTTCTAGTGAGCCACTGGATAGGGCTGTCGAAGCGTAAGACCTCATCGATTGCACGACCGGCGATGACGTCACCATCTGGAATTAAGTCTGGCATAGTGATGTCTCCTCGCACCAGTCTCCACAAAATAGTAGTAATCAGTGCGGTCGTTGTCTCCGTCCCCGCAGTGAGAAGGCTCAGGCACAGCCCTACCGCGTCGTCAGTCAATATGAGGCCGTCAGTTCGTGCCTTACAGATTTGCGAGAGGAGCGGTGTTACGTTCCGGCCATTAGCAGGTCGCGTGCCGAGAGAGATCTGCTCCTCAACGTAATACCAAAGAGCGGCCTTGGCAGCCTCAGCACGAAACAGATCGGATGCTTCCAGCGAGCGATTCATCATTTCATTTACCTTGGCGGTAATCCACGATTCATCATCAGACGGGAAACTAAGCATAGAGCACATGGTCGTACCAGGAATTCGACCGGCGTATTGTCCAACGAAGTCAATATCAGAGCGATCCGAGATCGAATCTAGGAGTTGCTCGCACCTCGACCGAACGACAGGACGCAGGTTCTCGACGACGCGACTATGGAAGTGTCTACCGACCAAATCACGCAACACGCTGTGCTGCGGAGGGTCATTGACGATCGGATCACCGGTGCCAAAAAGGGGTTCACCTAGCTCCACACCGCTTGTGCTCGAAAAAACTTGCCAGTTGTGCAGCGCTGCGCGTACATCACTGTGACGTGCGAGTACCCAGAGATTCAACTCCGGAGAGTGGTGCACAGCCCCGGCTAAACGCAGAGCATCGTAGGTTGGGTAAGGATCGGCAATCATCTGCGCAGAATGCGGATCGAAGGGCAGTACTGGGCTCGTCTCATCCATTGCGCTCCTAAAGGTGATCACAGGACTCTGGCATAGAATAGCCAAAGCAAAAGTTGAAGAAAGGCTCATGCCAATTCTGATCTCTACTTAGCCAAAGGTAGATCCTGCGCGACCGCACGATGTGAAGGACACAAAGCTTCCAGCTGAGTTTGGACTCCTGTTTAGTAAGCCGGAAGGGGCTTGCCAGGCATTGCAGCGGACTTAGGGTTCGGAGAAATCGAAGTGAAAAACAGCTCTAGCTGGTCCGATCCAAGGATCAAATCTAGGCTTGGCAATGCTGATGATGGCCGCTGGCACTGATGACCTTCATTACTTCTTACGCCCTCATTCACATACTGTCTCCGCTTTTGGATACCTCTGAATCACGTCATGTCCCGCGCAGGAGGCGGCAAGAGGCACCTGGTCTGCATAACATAAACTCTGCCGTTCATCGACGATGCATGAATACCGTGCATGGCCTCCAACACGTGGCATGCAAGCTCTCCCGAGGCTCGCGGAGTAGCGCCGGAGCGAACTGCAAGAGCCAAGTCAGCAATGCCCAATCCGCGACTGTCATCCTGCGCTGAGCCAATTACATCTATAGGGCGCCACGCTCTCGCATTCGCTAGTTGCACCGACACCGGTCCACCGAATGTGTTCGGGTCTGGCAAGCTGAGAGACCCAGCGGTTCCGTAGATCTCTAAATGCGGGACCTGCGCCGCCCACACATCGAAGGACATCACTACGGTTGCAATTGCTCCTCGCACAAACTCAAGTATTGCGGAGACATGCGTGGGTATCTCTACATCGATCGTATCTCCCACTAGGGGCTGACTGGTGATTGTGCGGGTCGGGAAAGTTTTTTGCTCAAACCCCGTCACTCGCCTGATCGGACCCATCAGGCTCACCAGAGCCGTCAGGTAGTAGGGACCCATATCCATCATCGGGCCAGCCCCTCGTCGGTAGAAGAACGCGGGCGATGGGTGCCAGCTTTCGTGACCGTGGCAGACCATGAATGCCGTAGCGGCAATCGGATCCCCGATCTCCCCGGCATCTATCGTTCGACGGCAGGTCTGCAAACCATCGCCAAGGAACGTGTCCGGCGCACAACCGACCAGCACCCCGGCTTTCTGTGCTTGCTCAAGGAGTCTGCACGCATCCTCATAGTCGACGGTTAATGGCTTCTCTGAATACACATGCTTTCCGGCAGCTACAGCGGCCTCACTGACCGCTGCATGCGACAAAGGGTTGGTCAGGTTTAAGACCATCTCGACCCGAGGGTCAGCTAACATCTCGAAGAGGTCCCGGTAGCCAAACAAGTCGAACTTCTTCAGCGCCACATCCACACGATGAGCATCCACGTCCGTTCCACCGACAACGTGAATGTCCTCATTGAAACGCGTTGTCAAGTTTCTTATGTAGGTCGAGCTGATATCGCCGAGACCAACTATACCGACGCCGACGCGGGCGTCCTTACCCAGCAAGCCAGCCACCGTCAACCGGGAGTACTACGCCTGTCACGTACGCAGCCGCATCACTGGCAAGAAAAGTGACAGGGGCCGCGATGTCCGCTGGTTCGGCCCAGCGCCCAATAGGTATCCGCGCATCAATCGGCGCCCGAAGATTGTCGTCCTCCTCAAGGCGCCTTACCATCGCAGTTCTGACATATCCAGGTGCCACCGCGTTCACTCGGATACCCAACGCTGCCCATTCGACCGCCAGAGCTCTAGTCATACCCGCAAGCCCACTCTTTGCTGCCGTGTAGGCGACCACGCTACTTGAGCCCTGAAAGGACAGCACCGACCCAATGT
Source organism: Actinomycetota bacterium (assembly GCA_027729805.1). Classification (GTDB taxonomy): domain Bacteria; phylum Actinomycetota; class Actinomycetes; order S36-B12; family S36-B12. The sequence goes on along the minus strand of JAQCEO010000009.1, from coordinate 36,973 downwards.
TGATGATGACTCCCGGGGCACCTCCGAAGCCGTGCGCCACGGCTTGACTCATCAAGAAGGCGCTAGTTAGGTTTACTTGTAGTTCTGCCTGCCACTCTACTTGGCTCAGATCCAAGGCTGGCGCCACAGTAATGCTACCCGCGTTGTTAACCAGGATGTCTATCCGGCCAAATTCACGGAGTACCTCTTTCACCAATTGCGAAAACTCGGAGGCGCCCGCAACAGAAAAATCGCAGGCATACGTACGAGCGGTTCTGCCTATGGCTTGAATCTGGGATGCGGTCTGATTGGCATCCGTGCGGTAGGTAAGTGCCACGTCAGCACCTGCATTGGCCAGCCCACAAGCGACAGCCTGACCTATGCCACTTCCAGCTCCTGTGACGATTGCAACCCGACCACTCAAGTCGAAAGGTGTGATTCTCATGTCTCGTTCAGCATCGATGGTAATAGAAATGAGCGGCCCGTGCGCTCCTTGATTGCGTCCCAAGCGGCTAAGGTCCGTATCCCCTCTAAGACTGTGCGGAAGACGGCGTCCGAACCCGCCCCCACTTCTAGATTCCCCTTCGGCGTGCTGTTTACAACTGCGTTAATTGCACCGGCCCGGAACCCAAACAAGCTGCATAGGACATAAATTATCGAAGTTTCGCGCTCAAAGTTCTTGATACCAACTTTGCGCCAGTACTCGGGGATCCGGGCGCTGTCCTCTTGCAGATAGTCCAGCACCGGTCGCCCTTGGCCCGCTTGGCAGGAGTCGGTAGAGCGCGTAATTCCAACGTGGTATCTAATACCCAAAGCCTCAGCGGCCTCCGCCAACGCGAGCATAACCTCATGGTTCGCGATGGCCGGATACGTCGGGACTACATACGCTGCGGAGGTACCCTCGTCGCGAACGGCTCCAGAGGCGATAACGAGATCTCCCACATCGATTTCCTCGAGGTACGTTCCTGACGTCCCAGCGCGAATGAAAGTGTCAGCCTGGGAAAATCTGAAAAACTCCACCAGCGCGATCTCTGTCTCGGGGGCACCGCTTCCCGTCGAGCAGACCGTTATCGGGACATCATGGTAAGTACCGGTATAGGTCACGAACATGTGCGTATCTGCAATTAGGCGAGCATCAGTCATATAGCTGCCTATGACCTCGGCGACATCTTTCTCATAGCCTAGTGGATCGTGCACCGAAAGAATGACATAACGACCTACGTCTTCGGGACTGATTCGTGCCATTACAGACTTGCCCTGATCGTCGAATAGTGGCGGGCTTAACGGATTTGCTGTCATTATTTCCTCTCCAGAGGATCGTGCAATTAACTACATGCGTATGTTAGCCTGACCACCGCATCTCGTGCCACCGACTGTGCAAAAACCTTTGGCTGAGCAGGATGGAAGCGGTGGATTATTTGCGCTGTTCAAGCACCGTCTGAAATTGACATTTCCTGGTGCGGGCCCAGATTCCCGTTTACCAATTCACGCGCCAGCCTTCTTTGGGTATGTCAGCAGGTCTGGTGTGCGACGTGTCGCGGTCACACGTGATTATCCGGCAAACTCTGGACAAGGTTTGAAGTCCACATAGTTCTGGCCTAGCTGGGGACTTCATTCGGTTGAAGAAGGGCTTTGGAGTGATGCGCTGGATCGGATGCCGCCTCAATTGCAGTGCGGCTATCACTGAAAGCAACTACGTCAGAAATGACTGGGGTGAGGTCAAGACCGGTTTCTACAAGCAGGCGGATGGCTGCTCGCCACGCCAATTCTTCGGCAGCAGTGGACGCTCGTATGAGCAACTCACGTCGTTGAATGTTGTACAAGGACACGTTCGTCGCAGGTGAGTGCGCTAGGCCGAGGAAGAGAACGCGACCTCGCTGGGCGGCAACGCTCAACGTTATTGCCTGAAGAATCGGAGCTCCGGAGCACTCGATGGTTATGTCGAATCCGGGAGCCCCAGTGGCTCAGAGACGAGCCTCTTGCAAGTCGACTTCATCCTCACAATTGTCCGTGCTCACAACGGCAGAGGCGCCAAGGGTAAGGACCACATCAAGCCTGCGTGCACTGCGATCCACGGCAACCACTCGAGCACCGATTGATGCGATCAGCCCAACGGCCACAACAGCACTTCGAATATCTGAATCTTTAGACAGGACGCGTTCCCAGCCGTCGATTATGTACAAAATCCCCCAACCGGAATCAATGGAGGTCGATGGCCTCGAAGATATGGACCTGACCGCCGTGGGCCAGGTGTGGGTGGTCAGCACAGGCGGCAGCAGCGTCGTCGAGCGAATCAGCTTCGATGACCGTGTACCCCGACGCAGGCAAGCCACCGTCTCCGTCGGCAACTGGCGCGCCGACAGCGGAAATGTGTTTCGAAGCACCGAGAGGGTCGCCTCCTTCGGCGATGGCATCACCCATCTTCGAGTACCAGGCCTCCCAGTCGGCGATGATCGCGTCCTGCTCCTCGCGGGACTCAGAGGTCTGCGGGCCCGAGTAAATTAGCACGTACCTAGTCATTGCATTCCTCCTGCGAATTGGGATTTTAAAGATACCAGCCAACGATCGATATTCAACGCGTGTTTATCATAAAGTCCTCAGACGCGATCTCTCCGAAGCAAGTGCTATCACCTTGGTTGACACTGTGCCCTAGTGGGCGTGCGTGCTGGACACTTCAAGGATTAGGTGTAGTACAAGTGGCGCGGCGAGGACATGCAGCGGCAACCAAGAATAGGTTCAGAAACGATCACTCGGGGCGTCAATAATCGTAACTGCCACGAAAGTGCCTAGTGCCAATGCCACCCAGGAGGTCGGGGAGATTTCGGCGGTGTCCTAGTTTCGAAATCACCATCTGATTCTTCGCCCCGCCTGCCTCCAAAACCGTATCCGGCAGCCGTGCCCTATGATTGGATCCAATCACGGATATTGGATACAATTTACCTAGCTCGGTTACCGGCCCACTAACCCAGGAGTTTTGATGACAACCTCACCCCAAAGTCCACTTGGCCTCTTCGCAATTGACCACCTGCTATCCGAGGAAGAGCGGGCAATGCGCGATGTCGTGCGGGCCTATGTCGATGCCCAGATCAAGCCGCGGGTCGCCGGTTGGTTTGAGTCCGGTGAGCTACCCGCCCGCGAATTGGCACTGGAACTCGGTGAACTCGGGGTCTTGGGCATGCACCTAGCTGGCTACGACTGCGCTGGCACTTCGGCCGTGGCTTACGGCTTGGCCTGCATGGAGTTGGAAGCCGGTGACTCCGGGATCCGCTCGCTGGTGAGTGTGCAGGGTTCGTTGGCGATGTACGCGATACACGAATTTGGCTCCGAGGAGCAAAAAGTAACCTGGTTACCAAGAATGGCCGTTGGCTCAGCGATCGGATGCTTCGGGCTCACCGAAGCTGACTTCGGCTCCAACCCATCGGGCATGCGAACCAATGCAAAACGCGATGGTGACGACTGGGTCCTAAACGGCTCCAAAATGTGGATCACCAATGGCAATATCGCTGACGTTGCGGTGGTTTGGGCCCAAACCGATGACGGTATCCGCGGATTTGTGGTTCCGACCGACTCCCCCGGCTTTGTCGCCAATGCAATTCACATGAAGATGTCACTTCGCGCATCGGTCACTAGTGAACTTGTATTCACCGACATCCGATTGCCAAGTACTGCGATGCTACCCGGTGTCAAAGGCCTAAAGGGGCCACTGTCCTGCCTCAACGAAGCCCGCTTCGGCATCATCTTCGGCACTATGGGTGCCGCTCGCGATTGCCTCGAGACAGCTATCTCCTATTCACTTGACCGTGAGCAGTTCGATAAGCCTATTGCTAGTTTCCAACTCACCCAAAAGAAGCTGGCCGATATGGCCCTTGAACTCGGCAAGGGCACCTTGCTAGCACTGCACCTTGGCCGACTCAAAGATGAGCACCTGCTTCGACCGGAGCAGATCAGCATCGGCAAATTGAATAATGCGCGCGAAGCTTTAAATATCGCGCGCGAGTGCCGGGGCATTCTTGGCGGTAACGGCATCACCCTTGAATACCCGATTATTCGGCATATGAACAACCTCGAGTCGGTGTTCACCTATGAAGGCACCAACGAAATGCACACCCTTGTTGTTGGTGAGGCACTCACCGGAATCGCGGCCTACCGCTAATGGCCGGGGCTCTAGATGGTGTACTGGTAGCGGACTTCTCCCGAGTACTTGCCGGGCCATATGCCTCAATGTTGCTGGCCGACCTTGGCGCCACGGTTATCAAAGTTGAACGCCCAGGCGCCGGAGACGATACCCGCACCTGGGGGCCACCTTTTTCTGCGGATGGTCAGTCAACTTACTTCCACGCGGTAAACCGAAATAAGAGATCTCTGGCATTAGATATCGGCCTCGCCGCCGATCAGCGGATCGCCCAACGTCTGGCCGAGCGTGCCGATATCGTCCTCGAGAATTTCAAACCTGGTGCGCTTGGCCGCTACGGACTGGATTATCGGTCGGTCTTTGCCACTAACCCAAGTGTTATTTACTGCTCGATCAGCGGTTTCGGAACTGGCGCTGGCGCTGATCTACCCGGATACGACCTGCTCGTTCAAGCCATGGGCGGACTAATGAGTATTACCGGCACCGATGAGCCAACCAAAGCCGGAGTTGCGGTGGTGGACGTTCTTACCGGACTACACGCAACCGTCGCGATCCTTGCCGCGCTGCGTTACCGCGAGTTAACCGGTGCCGGGCAACTTGTTGAAGTCTCACTTCTTTCTAGTTTGCTATCAGCCCTGGTTAATCAGGCATCAGGTTACGTCGGGGCCGGGGTGATCCCAGCCTTCATGGGTAATGCCCATCCATCAATCGCACCTTATGAGGTTTATCAAACCGCAGATCGGCCACTTGTCATTGCGGTTGGCAATGACGGCCAATTCACCGCGCTCGCAACGGCGATTAACTGCCCCCACCTAGCCACCGACAACCGGTTTGCCACCAATCCCGCACGGGTTGCGAACCGCTCGGCGCTGGCCACCGAGCTGACCCTTGCCCTGGCCACCGAAGGCGCGGATCACTGGCGCCAAGTGCTGACCGCGGTCAATGTGCCATGCGGGCCTATTAACGATGTTTCGCAGGCCTTTGACCTGGCAATCGAACTCGGGCTGGACCCAATCGCAGTAGTCGGCACCGCAGCAAATGGGGCGAAGCAGGTTGCGAATCCGGTCAAGTATTCGGTTACTCCGGCTACCTACCACCTATCACCCCCACTGGTTGGTCAAGATAACGCGGCCATTATCGCGGAATTTGATCTGATATGAACACAAAGCCCTTGACCACGCAGGAGGAAGTCCTCGCCCTGTTACGAGTCGAGATCCTCACCGGAGCACTTAATCCAGGTCAACAAATCGTACAAGATGCACTCGCCGAGAAATTCGGTGTGAGCCGGGTCCCGCTGCGTGAGGCCCTGAAGATTTTAGAAGGCGAAGGCCAAGTTGCCTACCACCCGCACCGCGGCTACTTCGTAGCAGAGTTGAGTATCGGTGACTTGCACGAGGTGTACCGTCTGCGCGCGCTACTTGAGTGTGAGGCTGTAACTGCCGCAGTTGCAAATATCACCGAACGCGATCTATTAACGATCGCCGAGCTCGCGAAGAAAGTACGCAAGGCCACCGCAACCGGTGAAGTACTTGCCATCACCGCGGCAAATCGGTCTTTCCACTTCGCAATTTTTGAACTTAGTGAGATGCCGCGACTGGTCCGCCTACTGCGCCAACTTTGGGACGCCACCGATGTTTATCGCTCGGTCTACTTCGCGCATGCGACCAATAGGGATCGTATTTTGCTCGAGCACGACGAGATCCTAAATGCGCTAAGCGCCCGCAGCGTGGCTCTTTCTGTTAGGTGGCATGACACCCACCGTGATAACTCGGTCGCGAGTGTAAGTGCCGTGATCGCTGGTTAAGGGTCCGCACCATCCCCAGCCAATAACGGGGTTATTGCCTCAAGCACGCGCACATCCTCAATCGTGCTTGGTACCACGACATCACGCCCGTCAGCAATGCCTCGCATGGTGGCCCGCAGGATTTTACCCGAGCGCGTTTTCGGTAGTGCTGGGACGATAACAACTTCCTTGAGTGCGGCCACCGGCCCGATCTCATCGCGCACCGCGGCCACGATTGAGGCACGTAGGTCTTTCGGATCTACTTCGACTCCAGCTTTTAGTACCACGAAAGCCCGCGGAATCTGGCCTTTTAGCTCATCATGGACGCCAATTACCGCACATTCGGCCACCATCGAATTGGCTGCTACTACCGCTTCCATGGAGCCGGTCGATAGCCGGTGGCCGGCGACATTGATCACATCATCGGTGCGGCCCATAACGTGCAGGTAGTCATCCTCGTCAAAGTAGCCACCATCACCGGTGGTGTAGTAACCGGGGAACATGGTCAAATACGAATCGATGAAACGTTGATCATCGCCCCACAATGTGGGCAAGGTACCCGGGGGCATGGGTAGTTTGATCACGATCGCGCCCTCGGTTCCTGTTGGTACGACTCCGCCCTCGCCATCAACGACTTGCACGTCATACCCGGGGACGATCACACTTGGTGATCCGGATTTGATCGGCATCGGGTCTAACCCGCGCAGGTTCGAGGCGATGGGCCAACCGCTTTCAGTTTGCCACCAGTTGTCAACGACCGGTATGCCTAACTGGTCGGTTGCCCACTGGTAAGTGCTCGGGTCCAGTCGCTCCCCGGCAAGGAATAACGTTCGCAATGACGTTAAATCGTGCTCCCTTAAGTGGGAGCCGGTCGCATCCTCGCGTCGGATGGCTCGAATTGCTGTCGGGGCCACGAAGAGCCCGTTTACCCGATACTCCCCGATCACTCGCCAAAAAGCCCCGGCATCTGGCGTGCCGACCGGTTTGCCCTCGTATATCACCGTGGTCGCGCCACATATCAGCGGCGCGTAGACAATGTAGGAGTGCCCGACCACCCAACCAACATCTGATGCTGCCCACCAAATATCACCCGGGCCCATGCCATAGACATTGGTGAACGACCAGGCCATCGCAACCGCATGGCCACCGTTATCGCGCACCACTCCCTTGGGTTTGCCCGTCGTGCCAGATGTGTAAAGGATGTACAGCGGGTCGTTCGCGTGCACCGGCACGAAATCATGCTTGGTGGCAGTTGCGATTAGGTCCTGCCAGTCAACCTCGCGCTCACCCAGCACGGCGGGTGACTGCGGGCGTTGTAGTACAACCACCGCGGTCGGTTTGTGGGTTGCCAACTTGATTGCTTCCTCGACAATGGGTTGATACTCAACAATTCGCCCTGGTTCGATGCCACAGGAAGCACTAACGATTACCACGGGTTCCGCATCGTCGATCCGGGCTGCTAGTTCAGCAGCGGCGAAACCACCGAAGACCACCGAGTGCACCGCACCCAACCTGGCACATGCGAGCATCGCAACCGCCGCCTGCGGAACCATCGGCAGGTATATCAAAACTCGGTCACCTTTGTGCACGCCAAGGCTTGCCAAGCCACCGGCGAATACGGCCACCTCATCGAGTAGTTCGAGATAGGAAATGGCCCGTTTACTGTTGGTCAGTGGGCTGTCGTAGTAGATCGCAATCTGGTCGCCTCGACCAGCTGCCACCTGGCGATCGAGGGCGTTTGCGCAGGTATTAAGTACGCCATCTGGGTACCATTGGTAAAGCGGTGCGCGGCTGTGATCAAGAATTTCCTCGGGGGCGCTGATCCAGTCTATCTGGTTCGCGGCGGCCCGCCAAAAGCCGATCGGATCGTCCTGCCAAAGCCGACGAACCTCGCGGTACCCAGCCATATGGTCCCCGATCTAGTTCGCGCTCGAGATTAATAGGCTTGATTTTGGGCAGCTTTAGAGCCAGCTTTACGTTGGGCCAACGACTTGGCGGCAGCCCCACTCACGATTTTCACCGCGACTGCGAGAAATGCGATATCAATTGCCATCTGGAGCATTACCACCGACCTTGCCGCGGTAGTCACCGGAGTGATATCACCAAAGCCAACAGTTGCCAATACGGTTACGGCGAAGTAAAAAGCCGAAAATCGAGCCAGATCTTCGGTAAATGCGGCTGGGTTTGCACCCGACATCATGTCGTAAGTCAAGGCAAATATAGCAAGAAACATAATCGCCACGAGAATCAGTGCCTCGGCTGCCTGCACCTGAGGATAGTTCGCTTTGCGAATACGCCTTAGTTGCAGTCGGAAATACCAGATATACCCGCCAACCATCAAGGCGATACCAACAATTGGGAACCAAATGTTTAGGTGGGGCCGAGCTGGGACAAGAACAAGCACTGCGGCAATGAAAAAAATCCCGAGTAGAGTCCGAAAGACCGAAACGAGAATAATCTTCGTCTTTTGCCAGCCGCTGAGTCCGGTGGGAATCACCGCCAACTCCGTTACCGCATCACCAGGTGAAGTCGCCATGGGCCAATTATGTCAGTTTGTGGCGGCGGCTAGCTGGCCGCACGCCCCGTCGATCTCTCGGCCGCGAGTCCCCCGCACCGTCACTGCCAGTCCGCGGTCTCGCAGGATACGGACGAACTCATCCTCATCAGCAGGCCGCGAGGCCGTCCAGATCGAACCGGGGGTCGGGTTCAGCGGGATGAGATTCACATGAACTAGGTGGGTGGCGAGTAGATCCGCCAACAGTTCTGCCCGCCAGGCTTGATCATTGATATCGCGAATCAACGCGTATTCAATACTGATTCGCCGATGCGTTTGATCGGCGTACTCCCAGGCCGCATTCAGCACCTCGGCAACCGGCCAGCGGGTATTTACGGGTACCAACGTATCTCGCAACTCGTCATCCGGTGCATGCAGTGATAGCGCTAAGGTCACAGGTAGGCCTTCAGTCGCGAGTTGCTTTATTCGAGGCACTAACCCGACCGTCGAAACGGTTATTCCGCGAGCACTTAAACCCAACCCAGCCGGCGCCGATGAGACCAACCTTCGAACAGCCTCGACGACTGCCCCGTAGTTGGCCATCGGCTCGCCCATGCCCATGAACACCACATTCGAGACCCGCCCTGGACCGCCGGCGATCAAACCTCGATCAAGTGCCCGGGCGCCCTCGAGCACTTGTTCCACGATCTCCGCCGTTGAGAGATTTCGAGTTAGCCCCACCTGACCGGTCGCACAAAATGGGCAGTTCATGCCACACCCGGCCTGCGAGGAGATGCACATCGTGACCCGCTCCGGGTAACGCATGAGCACCGACTCAATAACCGCCCCGTCGTGCAGGCGCCAGACCGACTTAACCGTGGTGCCACCATCACAATCGATTGACCGTACCGGGGTCAACAACTGCGGCAGAAACATCTTGGCGACCTGCTCGCGCATCTGCGCCGGTAGATCCGACCATGTCGATGGCGCATCGGACAAGCGACCGAGCCACTGCCGCGAGACTTGATCGGCACGAAATGCCGGTAGACCCAACTCAACAAATGCCGCCCGACGTTCCTTTGGAGCCATGTCCATTAGGTGGCGGGGTGGCTTGCCGCGTTTTGGGGCCTCAAACAGCAACTCCCCCGGTGGCAGCCCCGACTTCGAATCACTCATCAGGTGGCGGCTAGGCCGGTGCCGAGGAATAGTGCAAATAGCGCCCACGAGGTAAAAGCATTCGGGATGAGTGAATCAAGTCGATCCATCATCCCGCCGTGGCCGGGCAAGAAAGTCCCCATGTCTTTCAGACCTAAGTCACGCTTGATGGCACTTTCGGCGAAATCGCCGGCGGTGGCCGTGATGGCCAGTATCACGCCCGCTATAACCCCCTGCCACCACGGTGCGTCCAGGAGCCAGACGAAACACGCCGCACCAACCGCACCCTGCAATAAAACCGAGCCGGCAAAGCCCTCCCAGGATTTCTTGGGACTAATTTGCGCCGCAATCGGATGCTTGCCCAAAAAGACACCAGCTGCGTACCCGCCTATATCGTTGGCGGCCGTCAGCAGAATGAAAACTAGGACCCGCTGCGCCCCATTGTCGGCGGCGAGGGTGAGCATCAAAAAAGCCGCCATGAACGGCAAATAGGCGGCAACAAAGACACTCGCGGTTACGTCACGCACGTAGCCGTCGGTGCCACGGTGGATTCGCCAGAACATCACCGCGAGAATCGTTAAGCCCAAAACGAATAATTGCGCGAACGGGCCCCAAAAATAAGCGGTAGCCGGTAGCGCAACCGCTGCGATGAATAATGGCGCGCGTGCAATGCGGATATCGCGCTGGTTAAAGGCTTGGACAAACTCTCTTACCGCCACGACGATAGTTACGATTACCACAATCGTAAAAAGCCACTTAATAGTGAATAAGCTCACCAAGACAACCGTGCCAAGAATGAGACCCGACACGATTGCAGCGGGTAGGTTACGCCCCGCTCGGGACTTCCTCCTCTTGGGTACTGCCGGCTTATCGCTCAAGATCAGACCTCGAGCAGTTCTGCTTCTTTGTGCTTTAAGACCTCGTCAATATGCTCAACCTGCTTGTGCGTAACATCGTCAAGGTGCTTCTCCGCGCGACGGATGTCATCCTCACCGGCTTCACCTTCTTTTTGCATCCGGTCAAGTTGATCCTTCGCGTGCCGGCGGATATTGCGAACCGAAACCCGAGCCTCCTCGGCTTTATTCTTCGCCACCTTGATGTATTCGCGCCGGCGCTCCTCCGTTAACTGCGGGAGCACCACTCGGATCAGATTACCGTCATTTGTTGGATTGATGCCTAGGTCGCTGTCGCGCAGTGCTTTTTCGATGGCGCCAAATGCACCCTTGTCATATGGCACGATGATTATCATCCGCGCCTCTGGGGTTTGGAAAGATGCCAGTTGGTTGAGCGGAGTCAAAGTGTCGTAGTAATCGACCACGATTTTGTTGAACATTGCCGGGGTGGCACGACCGGTGCGAATTGTCGCAAAATCCTCGCGGGCAACGGCGATGGCTTTGTCCATCTTCTCCTCGGCCTCGAGAAGTACCAAGTCAATTTGCTCAGTCACAGTGCACTCCTTATCGGATAACTGCAGTTCATCTAGTAGTCAGCTGACTATCTGCGGACACTAAGGTTCCAATGGTCTCACCGCGAACGGCCCGAGCAATATTGCCCTCAACCAGTAAATTGAAAACAACAATTGGCAGGTCGTTGTCCTGGCACAAACTAATCGCGGTGGCATCAGCAACTTTTAGGTTGCGACTTAAAACCTCGGAAGCCGTTAGAGTCTTAAACCTGACCGCTTTGGGATTCGTGCGCGGATCATCGTCATAGACGCCGTCGACACCTTTGGCCATCAAGACGACTTCGGCACCAACTTCAAGGGCTCGCTGGGCAGCCGTGGTGTCGGTGGAAAAGTACGGTTGGCCTAGGCCGGCACCGAAAATAACGACACGACCCTTTTCCAGATGTCGGATCGCCCGCCTCGGAACATATGGTTCAGCAACTTGGCCCATCGCGATGGCGGTTTGTACGCGCGTCTCGATGCCCTGCTTCTCACAGAAATCCTGCAGGGCCAGACAATTTATCACCGTGCCCAGCATGCCCATGTAGTCAGCGCGGGCTCGATCCATCCCCCGCTCAGAAAGTTGCGCTCCGCGGAAATAGTTGCCACCACCGATGACAACCGCGACTTGCGTACCCCCTCGGACCACATCAGCGATCTGGCGCGCAATCGAGGAAACCACATCGGGATCGACCCCCAGTGCACCTACACCCGCAAAAGCCTCACCCGAAAGCTTCAAAAGCACTCTGTTCCAGCCGCCTTCTGGAGCACCAGGCCAAATCTCGATGGTGCCGTCGAGGGACGGCTGAACCGCACCCGGGTTACTTGTTGGAGCCATCTACTTGATCCCTCCGCCCGATTGCGTCGAATGCTGCCAACCTAGGACTGGCCAGCCTCAAAGCGAGCAAATGCCGTCACAGTTGTTTTGGCATCACCGAGTACCTGTGCCACCGATCGCTTGCTATCCACGACACTAGGCTGCTCGAGTAAAACCGTGTCTTTGTAGAAGCCGGTTACCCGACCTTCGACAATTTTGGACAGAGCAGCCTCGGGCTTGCCCTCCTCTTTTGCGGTGGCTTCGGCGATGCGGCGCTCATTTTGGACGACGTCCGCGGGCACCTCCTCGCGCGTGACGAACTGCGGCCGCATTGCGGCAACCTGCATGGCAGCACCGCGCGCAGCTTCTTCGTCACCGCTATAAGCAACAAGCACACCAACCTGCGGCGGCAGATCTGAGGCCCGACGGTGTAGGTACATCGCCACCGGTGGAGTCAGCACGACGACTTTGCCCAGTTCGATCTTCTCCCCGATAACCCCAGCCAACTTTGCGATCGCGTCATTCACGGTGCTACCGTCAGCAAGACTTGCAGCACCCAAAGCCGCGATGTCACTGATTTGGCCTGCTACCGCAGTCTTAACAATTGCATCCGAGAGCATTTGGAAGTCAGCGCTCTTGGCAACAAAGTCGGTCTCGCAGAGCAACTCGATCATCGCATTACCATCAGCGGCAACCAGGCCATTGGACACGGTGCGCTCCTCACCACGCTTGGCCGCCCGCGCCGCACCAGAAATCCGGAGAATCTCAACGGCCTTGTCAAAGTCGCCATCGGCTTCCTCGAGGGCACGCTTGCACTCCATCATTCCGGCAGCTGTGCTGTCGCGGAGTTTCTTTACCTCTGCGGCGGTGATGTTCGCCATGATGATCTTTGATCCCTTTCGCTTATTGAACTTCGGTTTCTACGACTGCTACCGGGGCGGCTTCCGGAACAAGGACAACCTCGTCAACGCTGGTGCCGACGAGCAACTCGCGCTCCCATTCGGCAAGTGGCTCCTCAGAGCTTTCGGCATCTGCGGTAGCGCGACCCGAACGGGCCATCAAGCCCTCGGCTACTGCGTCTGCTATCACGCGCGTGAGCAGTGCGACTGACCGAATGGCATCGTCATTGCCCGGGATCGGAAAGTCGACCACATCAGGATCGCAGTTGGTATCAAGCACAGCGATCACCGGGATACCGATTTTATGCGCCTCACCCACGGCAATGTGCTCCTTGTTGGTGTCGATGATCCACACCGCGCTAGGGATTTTGGTCATGTCACGGATACCGCCGAGGGTCTTTTCCAGCTTGTCCTTCTCCCGCCGCATCATGAGTAGTTCTTTCTTGGTCAAGCCGGATGCGGTAACGTCATCGAAGTTGATCGATTCGAGTTCTTTCATCCGACGAAGACGCATCGAAACGGTGTTGAAGTTGGTGAGCATGCCACCGAGCCAACGCTGGTTGACATATGGCATGCCAACTCGCGTGGCTTGCTCGGCGATCGCCTCTTGGCCCTGCTTCTTGGTGCCGACGAACATGATGGTGCCGCCGTGGGCAACTGTTTCGCGGACGTACTCATAGGCGCGATCGATATACGACAGCGACTGCTGAATATCAATGATGTAAATCCCATTGCGCTCGGTGAAGATGAATCGCTTCATCTTGGGGTTCCAGCGACGGGTCTGATGCCCGAAGTGAACACCACTTTCGAGCAGTTGACGCATGGTCACAACAGCCATGGCAGCGCACTCCTTCAGCGCGCCGGAGTACCCGGCGCTTCGGTTCTTGGCTTCGGCCGGGTGGCCGATGCCCCTGACGACTTCCGAATCCGACTCCCACCGAGGTGGGACCGTGCCGTTTCGGCCTTGGCCATGGGAGAAGAGCGCCAAGGGAAAGCCGTGCGTATTTGCAGCCATCCTAGGGGAGGGCCGCTGCCGCTTCCTCCACAGGTCGGCGCTCGGGTGCCCACCGGCTCGGCCGAGCCCCTGGCCGCACCAAGATCTGACCAGCAGGCTGGCGCCATGAGCTTTTCCCTGCTGGTCCAATTCGTCCCACTGGCCCTAGGCATCTGGGTTTGGCCGGTGACCCCGGCGGTCGTGATTGCCGGCTTTGCGGCGCCCGAGCAGTCTTGGTCGGCCGGGCATCGCGGGGTGGACCTAGTCACCGAACCCGGTCGCCGGGTGCGGGCCATCGGTACCGGCACCGTCGCCTATGTGGGCTCGATTGCCGGCCGCCCGATCATCGCGATCGACCACGGGCAGTTTCGATCAACCTACGAGCCGGTACGCGCCCTGGTTGAAGTCGGTGACGCGGTGCGGGTTGGGCAGGTCATTGGCCAGGTAGCCACCGGCGGCCACTGCGCTGATCGCTGCCTACATCTTGGCATCAAGTCTGGTGGGGAGTACTTAGATCCGCTACTGCTGCTGGGCCAGCGCCCAGCGGTGCTCAAACCGATTCATCTTCGGCTCGCGGGTGCGCCTGCACGAATGCCTTGCGCAGTCGCTCGACCGACACATGGGTATAACGCTGGGTCGTCGCCATGGTGGCGTGCCCCAATAACTCCTGTACGGCGCGCAGATCCGCACCGCCCTCCAGTACATGGGTCGCGGCCGTGTGCCGCAGGCCGTGCGGTGCGAGACGTGGCCCCCCCGCCGCTGCCGTCAGGCGCCCTACAGTGGTACGGACCGCGCGTTGATCAAGTCGGCCACCGCGGGCACCCACGAAAAGTGCGGCACCACTGATTGGCTTAACTACTTGACCCCGGACCTGAAGCCATGCGCTGAGGGCCTGGGCCGCTGGCACGCCAAAGGGCACCACCCGCTCCTTATCCCCTTTACCAATTACCCGAACCGTGCGCCGGCCAAGGTCTAGGTCAGCAAGATCGACACCGCACAACTCCGAAACTCGGATTCCAGTCGCGTAAAGCAACTCCACCACACAACGATCGCGGATGGCGATTGGGTCACCGTCGTCACTGGCAACACCGGCGTGATCCATCACCGCGGTTGCTTGACCGACATTAAGGACGGTCGGCAATGTTCGAGCGACCTGCGGGCTGGCCAAGCGCAACCCGGGATCGGTTTGCGCATAGCCACGCCGCAAGGCCCACGCCGTGAACGCCCTCCCCGAAGCCACCTTTCTGGCAATGGTCGCCCTGGACTGGCCGGCAGCATGCAAGGTCGCCAACCAAGCCCGAAGTAACGGCAAGGTGAGGTCACTGGGGCCGGCGCCGCCTTTTTCCGTCGTGAAATTGAAAAGGTCCCGAAGGTCGGCAAGATACGCGCGCACCGTATGCGGGCTGCGACCGCGTTCATCCCGTAGATAGCTCGCGAACCTGGCGTAGGCCCCATCGAAGTCAATCGCAGTGTCACGGTTACCCGGCATAACACCATCGTGACAACACTGGGCGGTTTGCTGCTTCAGGCGCGCCCAGCGCGGGTCCACTTCGAGCCACTCGCCTGCACGAACCCCCCGGCCGTCAAGATCCCCAGGGCGGCAGCGACGTCCATTGGGCCCAGCCCCGCATCGCAGACCAATTGGTTCAGCGATACCTCGCCGCGGCTGGGAAATGCGTCCAGAATCCGCTTTTCCCGGGTCGATAGATCATCGGTCGGCTGGTGCGGAACGGACCACAACTGGCTATCAGGTCCGCCCCGCGGGGTGGTCACCGAAAGCGGCCCGAGCACCTCAAGGACGTCTTCGGGACAGGAGGCCAAGATTGCCCCTTGTTCGCGAATCAAATTGTGGCAACCAGCAGACATCGGTGAGGTGACCGGCCCCGGCACCGCCAGCACATGTCTGTTCAATGCCATCGCGGCATTCGCGGTTGACGTCGTACCCGATCGCACCGAAGCTTCGATAACAACCGTAGCCCGAGTCAATGCCGCAATAATTCGATTGCGGCTCAAAAACCTATGCCGGCGTACCCCCTGCCCCGGTGGTGACTCACTGACAACCACGCCCGCATCAGCGATCTGAGCTATTAGACCCGCATGGACTTTCGGGTAGGCCACATCAACGCCACTGGCCAGAACACAAACCGTCACGCCACTTGCCGAAAGCGCACCTCGATGGGCGGCTGCATCAATCCCGTAGGCGCCACCGGACACCACCGTCCAACCAGCATCGGCAAAAGTCGCGCACCAGTCACGGCACACGGTTTCGCCATAATTACTTGAGGCTCTGGCGCCAATCACGGCCAACGAACGCAATGCCACGAGTCGTAGCCTGGCGACACCTTGCACCCATAAGGCAAACGGGGCCGCGTCACCTAGATCATCAAGTTGGGTTGGCCAGGTGGCCGTGCCCCGAGTGATGAGCTGCGCGCCGATGCGCTGGCATTTCTCCCGGGCCGCCTGCGGGTCAGCGAGCCCAAGGCGCGCATAGAGGCCCGCTTCATCGCGGAGTCCACTTCTGCGCGATTTGATTGCCTCAACGGTGGCCACCGGACCGTGTTGACGTACATGGGCACCGAGTACTTGGTCGCCCGGCTCACCAAGGTGGGCCAAGCAAATCAGCGCATCAGCCTCGCTCTCAATCATTTTGGGGACCCCCATCTGCACCACGAAGCCCGAGCGCCATCGCAATGTGCTCGCGGCCAGGCATATCGACCTCGCACAGGTCGGCAAGGGTCCAGGCGACGCGCACCACGCGATCTGCCCCCCGCAGACTCAATCCGCCATGTTCGGCCTCGGTTAGGAGTGCGCACCCGCCCACGTCAGGGGCCCAATGCCGCCGCAACTCCCCTGCTGGCAGGTGCGCGTTAAGTGACCAAGGTAACTCGGTGAAACGCGCGGCCGCGCGGGTTCGAGCCAGGCCGACACGAGTTGCAATCTGCGCACTCCCCTCGGCCGCCGACGCGGCGAGTTCAGCAATTGTCGGTCGCAAAACTTCAAGACGAATATCGATTCGATCACGTAACGGCCCCGACAACCGCTCGCTATATCGGCGCTTCGCCATCGCCGTGCACCTACAGGAGGCGCCTTTGCCGACGCCATGTCCACATGGACACGGGTTGGCTGCGATTACCAACTGAAACCTCGCCGGTAGGTCAACGCTTTCGGCGGCCCGCATGATTCGCACAATTCCTGACTCCATCGGTTGGCGTAAACCCTCCAGGCTTGGGCGAGTGAACTCTGGGGCCTCGTCTAAAAAGAGCACCCCACCGTGCGCCAAGGTCAGTGCACCCGGGATGGCGCCGTGACTGCGCACCGTGCCCAAGAGTGCGGTTGCTGACGCTGAGTGGTGTGGTGCTTGAAATGGCGGCCGCCGGACCAGTCCGGCTCCGGGCGGCAAACGCCCTGCCACCGCATGGATAGCCGTGACATCAATTGCAGTTTGCTCATCGAGGTCGGGCAATATCGTTGGCAACCTCTCGGCAAGCATGGTCTTACCAACCCCGGGTGGACCAAGGAGTGAGAGGTGGTGGCCTCCAGCGGCGGCAACTTCGAGGGCGAAGCGGCCGTGGGCTTGCCCACGCAGATCTCGCATGTCAATGATCGAACTTGCGGGGGTAACTAGTTGAGCGTCTGGTATCGCATCGGGTTTAGCTTCGCCCCTGAGCACCGACACCAAATGCCCGAGATCGCGAATAACGACGACTTCAACCCCGGGTACTACTGCAACCTGCTGGGCACTGCCAGGTGCCACATATACCCGGCTGATGCCACACCGCTTGGCTGCAATAGCCGCGGGCAATGCGGCGCGAAATGGCCGCAGTTCACCATCCAAGCCGAGTTCACCAATAAAAGTTGCATCCTGTGTGGCGCCCTCGGGGATTTGCCCGGTCGCAAGAAGAACGCCGACCGCAATCGGGAGATCCAAGCTGGTGCCGTGCTTGGGGATATCAGCCGGTGATAGGCCGATGGTTACCCGAGCCGCCGGCCATTTGCACCCGGCATTGCTGATCGCCGAGCGAACTCGCCATTTCGATTCCCCGACGGCTGCGTCCGCTAGGCCGATTACCCCTACGCTCGGCAGGCCCGCGGCTACTTCTACTTCAACTTTAATCACCAGCCCGGCAACACCCGGAACCACCACACCACGAACCTGTGCAACCATGCTCACTCAACCCCACGCAAATGCTTGATACGCGGCGAGCCGATTGAACCCTGGACGATCCCGATAACGTCAATTCGCACGACCGGTGCATAAATCTGGTGGGCTTCTAGCCACTTGGTGGCTAATTGACGTAATCGACGTAACTTGCGTTGGGTGATCGCTTCGAATGGACTGCCGAACGCCTCACTGCTTCGAGTCTTCACCTCACAAACCACCAGCGCATTGTTTTCACTGGCGACAATGTCGATCTCGCCGGTTTCGCAGCGCCAATTTCGCTCGATTACTGTCATCCCGAGGCCACTTAAATAGCGTGCCGCCACTTCCTCGCCATATTGGCCAAGCGCGTCTTTTCGCAGCACCTGCACCACCCCCTGCGCCCACTCTCTCGGGTGGCACAGGTGACCGCCAGCACTTCAATTCGAGCTGTGGATGGGGACTGAAAAGTGGTGTAGTTGGGGATAAGCGCTAGTTGACACCTGGGAGGTTCCAGGAAACCCGATGCAGCGGGGTCGGACCGGTGTTGCGCAACGCCGCCAAATGCTCGGGCGCCGCGTAACCTTTATTACCGTCCCAACCATATGCCGGATAGTCCTTCGCATGTTTAACCATTTGCACATCGCGCTCAACCTTGGCCAATACACTTGCGGCCGCGACCGCCGAGCACGTCATATCGGCCTTGACTTTCATCACTACCGGAGGTGGTTGCCAATCATCGGTGAAATCGTCGAACAAACTCAGTCTGGGCGGCGTCAGCCAATCGTGACTGCCGTCCAGTAGCACCACGGCTGGTCTTACCCCCGCGTCAGCTAAGGCCCCAAGGGCTCGGCGCCCTGCGAGTCGAAGCGCCGCGATAATTCCGATCACATCAATCTCCGCATTGGTGGCATGGCCAACATTTGAAGCCACGCACCAATTCACAATCAGCGGCGCCAACTCGACTCGGCGCGCAACAGCTAGTAATTTGGAATCGCGCACTCCATCGGGTGCTGCGATCGTCTGCGCGGAGATGACCACTACCCCAACACTGACCGGCCCGGCCAACGCTCCGCGGCCGACCTCGTCAATCGCCGCGAGTAGGCCGCCGTGCTCACGCATCAGTGCCCGTTCCACCCGCAAGGTCGGGGCAGCCGCGGTGGTGGTCACGACGTAACTATCGCTGACGGCGCACATACCCGGGTATTCAGGTCCCAACACATAGAGTGCCCACATGGTGTGCACTTCGGTCGGCAAAGTCCGCGTCGGCCTCGCTGCAATAGGTGCCACCATGCTCCTTGCTTCCTGCAGCGCGGACACTTCGGCCAGCGCGCCGGAGCCAGCTTCGACTTCCAGTGCACCTGCCGCGAGCACCGCACCCAAACCCACCGCTCCTCCATCACCTACCCCGACGCCCACCCCAACACCGACGCCAATCGTTTTGCGGTCCCCGTTAACCGGGCTGCCCGAACCCAGCCCGAAACCGGTACTGGTAGTCAAACTCGATAACACCCTCAGTGCGCAACCCCACGCCGGACTTGATTCCGCCGATGTCGTCTACATCGAGGAGGTGGAATGGGGCATGACCCGTTTGGCCGCGGTGTTCTCCGCCGCCATTCCAAACCGAATTGGCCCGGTGCGATCTGCGCGCATCACCGATATCGACCTGCTGGCCCAGTACGGCAGCCCAGCATTTTCTTTCTCCGGCGCACAAGGAAAACTTTGGCCAATGCTGGAGGCCGCCGCTTTCAAGGATGTCTCTGCCAATAAAGGTGGTGAAGGCTACTCGCGCGACTTTGACCGACGAGCGCCGTACAACTACTTTGCCGATGGCAACGTGATGTTGGAGCGGGCGCCCGATGCCTCGGTCAGCACCGATATCGGATTCATCTTTGACGAGTCCACCCCACTTGGTGGTCGGCCGGCCACCAAGTTATCCACAAAGTGGTCATACTCCAGCGCCCGGTTTGTCTATGACCCGATCACGGGTAATTACAACGTCCGCCTAAATGGTGCACCAGCCAAGGGCGAGGAGATCGACGGCAGCCAGCAGGCCAGCACCGTCATCATTCAGTACGTCCGGCAAACTGCCTCGCAATTCCAAGACCGAGGAGGTGGCATTACCCCGGTCGCCGAGATGGTAGGCACCGGAACAGCATTGGTATTGCGTGATGGCAAAGCCTGGGATGTCATCTGGAATCGCCCGAGTGAGGAGCTCGGTACCACTTTTGCGCTAGCCGACGGCACGCCGATGCAATTTAAGCCCGGACAGGTTTGGGTTGTGCTGGTAGACCGCGAACGAACGGCAAAGATCATTCCTTGACGAATGGGCCATCTAGGGTAACGGCCCAATGGTGCACGACGCTGGTGCGTAAAACGGTATCTTGAATCGAACGGTTAGTTGGGCTCACCACAACCCAAAGCAAGCCAATCGGTAGCTCCATCGAGAAAATTGATCTTAGAGCCGCGAGCGCCCAAGACAACCGGTTGCACTTGTAGTCTGTGGGCTTAGGTACCAACCAATCGCCAGCGGGCCCATAGTCGCTCGACCGTGAGGTATCCTGCAGACTGTGCACGCGGCCAAATTGACCCTACTCGTAATCGGTGCCGTGATTTTTTCGCTGTTGATGATATTGATCGCCGTCTTCGTCGCGGGGACGCAGCAGACCAAGACGACCCAAAGTGGGCTGGATTCGTTTTATACCCCGCCGAGCCCTATACCGACTAAGCCCGGAACCTTGATTAGAGCCGAACCGCTCGAAGTCGATGTCCCCGGGGCAACCGCGTACCGCATGCTCTATTCATCACAACGACCCGACGGCACGCCATCAGTATCCGGCGGCATGATGTTTATCCCCGACGGACCCGCGCCGGCCGGTGGCCGCAAGGTTGTCGCCTGGGCGCACGGCACGGTTGGGCAAGGGGATGCCTGCACCCCGTCACGTTCGACCAATCCACTTCAGGACACCACGAACTGGCTCGATCAGATGATGCAACTGGGATGGGTGGTTGTCTCTACCGATTACGCGGGGCTGGGCACCCCCGGGCCTAATCTCTATCTGGTAGCGCAGGCCGAGGTGCGCGACGTCGTCAACTCAGTTCGTGCACTTCAGGAGTTCCCGCCCGGCAACGCCAGTACCGACTACGTTGTTTGGGGGCACTCACAAGGTGGACATTCATCGCTTTGGGCTGGCCACCTCGCACCGAAGTTAGCGCCGGAGTTAAACCTGATCGGGGTGGCCGCAGCGGCCCCCGCCGGTGAACTCGCTTTGATCATGGGGGCGCAATGGGATACCGCAGTCGGTTGGGTGATCGGGCCGGAAATTGTCGAATCCTGGCCCGTTGTGTACCCCGACTTGCCACTCGATGGAAGCATCTCGCCGGCCGGCCTAGCAAACTTTGCCCGATTAGCAAACGAATGTATCGCCCTGGCAGCGATTGAGGGTCTGATCCGCACCGACTTAGGCGACAAGTTCTTCATGGTGGATCCGACGAACACCGAGTGGGACACCAAGGCACGTGAGCAAACTCCGCCACCGCTTCCGGCTTCAATGCCAGTTTTCATCGGGCAAAGTACCGCCGATGCTGTCGTTCTGCCCTGGCCCAATGCGGTGCTCCAAGAAAAGTGGTGCCAAACTGGATCCACGATCGAGCTACTGTGGATTGGCGTGGTGAGCCATCAGGACACCGCGATGACGATCGGACCCGCCGTTGTGGATTGGCTAGCCGATCGTTTTGCCGGGCGACCGGCAACTCGCACCTGCGATGTAGCTCCGCCGGTTAGTGCGCCGGCTGGCGCATTTAGCGGCTAGTGCGTCGGCTGGCGGATTAGGCGGTTAGCGGCCCGGTCTTCGCGGTCGGGAAATAATTTTGACCGATACCCGAGGACCGCTTGGGTATCATGACTGACCGAAACCACGAGACGATTACATCACCATCTTGATTCAATCCGCGGGTCTTCATCCGAATTATGCCAAGTTCGGGCCTCGATGAGCTCTCACGTTTTTCCAAGCAGATAGATTCGGCATATAACGTGTCACCGATGTAGACGGGATGGGTCAACTTAATATCGGTCCACCCGAGATTCGCGACTGCGTTTTGACTCATGTCGATTACCGACAAGCCGAGGACCAGCGCCACGGTAAATCCGGAGTTAACTATGACTCGGCCGCCAGTAATCGGATTACTCTTGGCGAGGTCCGCGTTGAAGTGGTTCTGATTCGTGTTGCACGTCAACAACGTGAACCACGTTGAGTCAGCTTCTGAAATGGTGCGCCCAAAGGGGTGCTGATAGGTGGTCCCGACCACGAAATCTTCAAAGAAAAGACCTAGGACAGCTGGTTGAACAGCATCAGAAGTTGTCATGCGGGCAAGTATGGACTATTGCCCGGGTGCGCCATCACCGCGGTTACGCCAACGATCTTCCATCCGATCCATGAAACCGTTCGAGGACTTTTGCTTGCGCGGCGCGGCGGGCGCATCATTTTCGGCTACCACTGGTGCCGGTGCCCTGAATGCGGAATAAGCGATAAATGCGCTGGCGAGCATCACCGCAAACCCGGCGATGCCAAGTGCGATCATCATGGTTGCCACGCCGCTCAAAATCAGGCCCATGCCAACAAGTACGCCCAGTACGCCAAGGGCGGCGCGACCACGAGAGGCCCGGCTATTCGCCGACCGCAAACTGGTGGCGAATTTAGGGTCCTCGGCGTAGAGGGCTTTCTCCATTTGCTCTAGGAGACGCTGCTCATGCTCAGAAAGTGGCACCGCTACTCCTCTCGCGCCGGTGGCCGGATCTACCTACTAAGGAACACAATAGGCGGGACTTGCCAGAAGCGAAACCCAGCCACCTCATTCGGTTGAATTATCTGCCGGGTCAGCCCGCTCCACCAGCCGGCCCGGAAGTACCGCACCGGCCCCAAATCTGGCCCGCAGCGCGTCGACAGCCATTTCCGCTTCGCGCCGGCCGTGGGCTGGGGCCCCTAAAACCAACTGCTGGGCGGCCCCCTCGGCGACCTGGAGCCCCTCCGCCCGCACCCCCACTAGCCGGACCCGGACCCGCTCCAGCCCCAAGCTGTCGTAAAGGGCCCGGGCGGTTTCATAGAGCTCTTGGGTGACGTCGGTCGGACTGGTCAGGGTCCGGGAGCGGGAAACGGTGGTGAAGTCTGAAAATCGGACTTTGATTGCAATAGTGCGGGTGACGTATCCGGCGCCGCGGACCCGGGTGCCTACTTCATCGGCTAAGTGCAGGAGTTTCGCGTAAATCAACTCCGGGTCATCAATATCTTGGTTAAAAGTCTCCTCGGCACTAATGCTTTTTTCTGGCTCATGTGGTGTGACCGCGCGCGGGTCAATCCCCCACGCCAACGTATGCAGGTGCGTACCTGTCGCCTGCCCCAAGGCGCGCCGCAAAGTAGCGACCGGCATATTGGCGATATCACCAACCGTATAAAGACCCAACCGGGTCAACTGCTCCTCGGTCCGCTCCCCAACCCCCCACAAGACGGCGACCGGCAATGGATGCAAGAAGGCGAGGACTTGGTCAGCCGGCACCACCAAGACCCCATCTGGTTTGCATCTAGCAGATGCAATTTTCGCTACAAACTTCGTGGTGGCAATGCCCACGGAACAGGTAATGCCCTGTTCGTCAACAACCCGCGAGCGAATTAGTTCGGCAACTGCGATTGGTGAGCCAAGTCGCCTGATAGTGCCGGAGATATCCAAGAATGCTTCATCAAGACTAAGTGGTTCCACCAATGGCGTAACCGAATTGAATAGGGACATCACATTGCGACTTACTTCGGTGTAACGCCGGTGGTCTGGGGCGATAACTACCGCCTCCGGGGCAAGGCGCCGGGCCCTTGACATGGGCATCGCCGAATGCACCCCCAGGGCGCGAGCCTCATAAGTTGCAGACAACACCACCCCTCGGCTACCGCCACCTACTATGACCGGTTTGCCGCGGAGTTCTGGCCTAGTGCGCAACTCAACTAGTGCGAAGAATGCGTCCATATCTATATGCAAAATGGTGCAGCCGGTATCGTCACCATGATTTCGCGGACCTCGCTGCCCGAGGCCACTTGATCGACGCGCCTGGTTGCGGCTCATGCCGACCATCTTCCACCAACATCGGGCTCAGCCGCTAACAGCTCGAAAACTGCACTTGATCCCCCAGTGAGCCAGTGTTCTCGGATCAAACCCAAACTCCAGCATCCGGTAGCCCGGATCGATACCCCCCGCGGCCCGGTCCGCCTAATGTGTCCACGCACCAAAACCAGCCACGAACTAAAGACGGTGCCCGCATATGCACCCTGGGCATCTTCAAAGAATGTCGCATCTAGGGGCCCGGTGCTGTCGTCAAGGGTGAGAAAGATAACTCGTCGACCAGATCGCACCGGTGGCGTCTGGGTCGCAACTTTCACTCCGGCCACTAATACTTCCTGCTCTGATCTGCATAACAAAATATTTCTTGACCAAACGGTGCCGAGGGATTTGAGCATCGGGGCGTAAAAATCAATAACATGGCAGCGAACATCCATCTGGAGCACCTCAAGTTCGGCCCGTACCAACTCGGTAGTTGTCATCTCCGGTAGGCCGGAGGGCTCAACCAGCATTGGATCATCGCCTAGGTCTAGGGCAAGTTGCCTTGTGCAGTCACTACGCGTGCGCTCATGCTGCGCGAGATCGGCGATATGCAGCAATAAATCCCGCCGGGTCAACTGACCTCGGCGCTTGGCCCGCTCCCCGGCTCCAAAACCATACAGTGAATCAAAAGCTCCAGCAACGACAATGCGTTCAATTGTTGGACGTGACATCCCGGCGCGCTGCCAGGCATCTGCAATCGACGAGTACGGCTGGCCGGCGATAATGCCCGCACATTCACTCGCCGAGATGCCTTTGACATCAGTGAACGGGACCCTAATGGAATCAACTTCAACACGGTAGGTATCGGACGAAGCATTAATATCAAGACCTAGTACCCCCACCCCGTGGTTGCGCGCATCGTCAAGAATCAACCGCTTCGGATACATACCTGGATCATGGGTAAGGACACCGGCATAGAAAGCAGCCGGATAGTGGGTCTTTAGCCAAGCCGACTGATAAGTCGGTAGCGCAAATGCTGCTGCATGCGCTTTACAGAATCCAAAGGATGCAAATGCGCGCAGGATCTCCCAGACTTCATCGACAACAGTTAGCTGATAACCACGGGTTACGGCTGCTGGATAAAACCAGGCGCGCACATCATCAAGCCCTTCGGGTGAGTTCATGCTGCGTCGGGTTTCATCTGCTTCAGCAAGTGAGCATCCGGTCATCACAGATAGCACTCGGAGTACTTGTTCATGGAAGACCACGACTCCGTAGGTCTCGGCCAGAGCCGGGCGTAAGTCTTGGTGCACATAGCGCGCCTGACTCCACCCATGCCTTGCCCGCAAGAACGGCGTGATCATGTCGGATTTAACCGGGCCAGGGCGAAATAACGAGATGTCGATGATGAGATCACTAAATGTCTCCGGAGCGAACTTGCCTATTAACTCACGTTGCCCCGGTGATTCGATTTGGAAGCAGCCAAGAGTGCGCGTTGACCTGATTAGATCGAAGGTCGCGAGGTCATCAAGGGGCTCGGCATCAAGAAGTACGCGTCTGCCAGAGGTACGCTCAACTTCGTCAATGGAATGGGAAATTGACGACTGCATACGTACACCAAGTACATCAAGTTTAAGTAGACCCATCTCCTCGACATCGTCCTTATCGAACTGACTCATCGGATACCCAGCGGCACTTGGCTCAACCGGGGTGCGATCAAGAAGTGAAATATCCGACAGCAATACCCCGCAGGGATGCATTGCCACATTACGTGGCAAACCATCAAGGGCCTCAACCAAGCCTAGGAAACTGTCCAATTCACCACTTGCGGCCAATCGGCCAAACCCCGATAACCGCAACTCGGGTAAATCGCGTAAGGCCGCGCGCGCATCACGGGCCCGAATATGCGGGAACGCTTTCGCAAATGAGTCAATTTCGGTTGGTGGTAACCCAAGCGCTGCACCTACATCACGAACCGCATGCCGCACCCGATACGTCTCCATCATTGACACGCAGGCCACCCGCGCAGTGCCAAAACGTTCATAGATCAAGTCATAAACCTCAAGTCGCCTAACCGATTCGACGTCGATATCAATATCTGGCAGTACCCGGCGTAATGGCGACAAGAAGCGTTCCATCAACAACCCGTATCGAATCGGGTCAACACCGGAAATACCAAGCAGATGATTAACAAGGCAGCCAGCACCCGAACCCCGAGCAGCGACTCGAACACCTCTGTCCTTGATCATGTTGACCACCTCGGCGACCGTCAAAAAGTAGCCGGCAAAACCTAAGTGCCCGATGACATGAAGCTCATCAGTAAGCCGATCTCGTGCGAGTCGCTGCTCAGCGCGAGCCGTGTAGTTTTTTGGGATTTGCTGTTCACACTGCCACTGCAGTTGGGCCTGCGCTGTCCTCTTTTCAATTGCGGACCCGACCAGCACTTCACGTTCTGGGACATAAACCTCGCCTAGACCAAGATCTCTGCGCCCATCAATCACGGCGGATTCGGCAAGTGTTCGGGTGTTTCTAAGAAGCTCCGCCGCGCTGCACCCGGCAGCACTGGCGATATCTTCGGCAATGGCGACCATCGCAGAAGTGCCCTTGAATGCGGCGGCGCCATTGCCGAGTTCAAGCTGGCGTGAAGTCAGTGGCACCAACTGGCGAGCGGCATCAAGGACATCAGCTACGCGCGCATCTTCTTGATTTAGATAACGCACCGCATTAGTCAGTACCGGGGTGAGTTGCGCCTGCACCGCCCAACCCAGCATCCGAGCAGCTGTGGCTTTCGAATATGGGTGTCTGCCCATTCGCTGGTGGTTAACGACGGCAATGAATAAATCCGGGCCGAAGATTTCGCGCCAGGGCTCAA
The DNA here is from genome assembly GCA_027729805.1 of Actinomycetota bacterium. GTDB lineage: Bacteria > Actinomycetota > Actinomycetes > S36-B12 > S36-B12. The sequence continues at coordinate 10,182 of JAQCEO010000009.1, read as the reverse complement.
CTATGGCCGCGGCTCCGGTTTGGCCGTGCTTGGTGAAATGCCGTCCGAGCTCCGAGTCGGGACCAAGTAGCGCAACAACTCCTTTTGAATTGGCGGGTATCGCAGCCCACGGCAACCAAGGGGTGCCACGATCTGCGTGGGCCGCGGAGATCAACCGGCAAAGTGCGGCCCACCCGCGGGCACCGCGCGCAAGGAAAACTACCCGTGGACGCTGCTCATCAATCCAGCTGCCACCATGTACCGGGGTGCGACGCTTTTTATGCCCCGGGGCGAGGTGGTCGGTTTCAATTGCCAGCTCAACCCCAAGAACCGGGCTAATCCCAACCCGCTGGCAGGCCTGCACCCACTGCACTGCTCCATAAACCCCATCGCGATCGGTTAAACCGACGATGTCCTGGCCCAGCTCAGCCGCGTGCTGGGCCAAAGCTAGTGGAGTCGCGGTGCCGTATTGCAGCGAAAATCCCGATGCCACCTGCAGATGTGCATAAGCCGCTGCGCCAGAACGTGCCATCAGTGATCAAGCCCTTTTGTTGATAGTCGTTAACCGTCAGTTGAAGTGCCTAAAATTCAGCGGTCGAAGCCCGGTGGGAGACGGGGAACTGGGCTTCGACCGCTGCTGGACCGATTGCCGGGAGGGCAACCGGTACGCCTTGGTTAGGTACGCCTTGGTTAGTTACGCATTGGTTAGTTGGTACTTAAGATTTCAGCCAGCAGCATCGGCTGGTGGGGTAAACCCAAGGACCCGACGATCCGGGCTAGGAAAGTGTCGGCATCGCGGAGGAGGTCATCGGCTTCACGCTCACTAACACAGGCAACCCCGGCTTCAGCCACAGCTCGTTTGCGCGCACCGGCCGCGAAGAACATTGCCCACTCGGTGAACTCGGCGGCCACCTCGGGCAGCACCACCCAGACACTGCGCACCTGGCGGCGGCGCCGGCCCGCCGGCTGGCTGCGAGCTGCGAGCACGGCGGCAGCGGCCCGAAGGGCGGCAAGGTGCGCAGCGGCATAGCGCGCACTCGGGGTTGCAGCCAACATCGCCTCGGTCAAACTACGGCGCGCTGACATCACCAAATCGAGGGCGGCACCGGGCACCGGGGTACTAGGCACCGGGGTATTAGGCAACCGGTGTGCCAGCAGGGCTGTCATGGCAATCTCCTCACTTATTCGAACAGGTGTTCGAATAAGAGTAACCTAGACCGGCCCCCTGACATCCGTCAACCCCACTAGCCTTTGGCCCACGCCACTAGCCCGTTTCCCCGGTTTTGCGCGCCTTGGCCGCACCAGTTGGCGCGGCCATCTCGCCACTTGGCGGGTGCTCAAACAGCATCCGGTGCCACTACCAGCCCAAGAGCCCACACAAAAGGGGCACCGACAACAAGTTGGCGAGTTTTGGGTCGGGGAACGCCCGGGTTTATCCCCTCACCGGCCGGGTCGCCCATTTTGGTCACCGGCCGGGTCGCCCATTTTGGTCACCGGCCGGTGAACTTGGCCTTACCCGGACCGTTCTCCATAAACGATGTCATACCGATAATTCGGTCGTCGGTCGCAAACAGCCCGGTGAACTCCCCGCGCTCGATTTCCAGGCCGGTATTGAGATCTACTTCGAGCCCGAAGTTGATGGCGCGCTTGGCTGCACGCAAGGCGGTACTCGAACCGGCGGCGAATTGCTCAGCCCAGGCGATCGCCTCGGTATAGACATCATCGGGTGCGACCACTTTGTCGACGAGGCCAATGCGCATGGCTTCCTCAGCCCCCACGAAACGGCCACTGAAAATTAAGTCTTTTGCTCGTGCCGGCCCAATCAAACGTGAAAGCCGCTGGGTGCCCCCGGCACCAGGGATGATGCCCAATAACACTTCGGGTTGACCAAATTTCGCGTTGTCGCCAGCTACACGCAGGTCACAGCAAAGCGCTAACTCACAACCACCACCTAAGGCGTAACCGGTTACGGCAGCGATCGTTGGCACCGGGATATTGGCGATAGCGGTGAACGCGGACTGGAGATCACGCGACTGCAGGGCCATCTCCTGGTAGTCCATTTCGGCCATCTCTCTTATATCAGCCCCAGCCGCGAAGACTTTGGGGCCTCCGTAGACCACTACCGCACCGATATCGCGCCGCGCACTTACCTCACCTGCCGCTGCGCGTAATTCCTCCTGCACCTGACGCGAAAGAGCGTTCATCGGCGGGCGCGACAACACAATGCTTGCAACCTCGCCGGCCAACTCCAAAGATACGTATTCACCCATGCAGTCGAGCCTACTGATCGGTCAATCAAGATCCGGGCGGGCCTGCAACTTGGGTCCAATGAGGATCGGTTGGAATGGCTGCGGTGGCCGTGGTGGGACTAGAACAAGGCGTTGGCCAATGCCGTGCGCGCACTGGGAACCGCAGGGTCTTCGCCCGCAAGGATGAACAACTCAAGTAACCGTGCCCGCACCAACTCCCGATCCGGGCCCGCCGTGGCCCGCACACAGGCAATAAGTCGGTCGAAGGCGTCCGGCCAGTGCCCGGACAGCGCATCAAAGTCCGCCGCAGCACATTGCACCCGCACATCACCTTTAGCATCGGCCTGTTCGGCAATGGCCCGCAAGGCCCCCTCGTCCTCACCTTCGGTGCGCCGATAAAGGCCCACCATCGCTAGCCCGGCCTGCGCATCACGGTCGGCGGTGTCGGCGTCCAGAATTAATCGATAAGCCGCTTCAGCCGCAGCCCAGTCACCGGCTTCGATCGCATCAAATGCCGCGTCAAAACGGGGATCAGTTGCCGGCTCGGTCGGGGCCGAAGCCTCTTCCGCCAACTCGGGCGGCGGACCCACGTCGTCAGCCAAAGTTCCGGTGACTCCTTGCTCCGCGGCTACTTTCAGCAACTCATTTATAATCTGACGGATTTGCGGTTCCGGATAGGCACCTTGGAACAGTGGCACCGGCTGGCCTTTCAGGACGGCAAAAACCGCCGGGATGGACTGCACCTGGAAAGCTGCGGCAACCCGCTTCTCGGCATCCACGTCTACTTTGGCGAGTATCCACCGACCGGCATCCTCGGCCGCCAACTTCTCCAAGACCGGCGATAACTGTTTGCAGGGGCCGCACCATTCGGCCCAGAGGTCAAGTACTACGGGCACCGTCAATGATCGTTCAATGACCTCGGCTTGGAAAGTCGCTTCGGTGACGTTGATCACCACCCCGGCCGGGGCTCCTGCAACCGCGGCTGCGGCTTTTTGCTGATTTTGTCGCGCCGTCGCAAGTGCCCCCAGGTCAACTGCCCCGCGGCCAGAAAATGGAGTTGAAGTCACGCCCCTATCTTCTACTATGGGGTCCCCCACCTAATCCAATACCCGGCGAGGACACTGAGCGGATGCATATTTCAGCCAAGGCTGACTATGGGATGCGCGCCCTATTGGTGCTCGCCGTGGCCTACGCCGAAGATCCCAACCGCTTGGTAAAAGGCGAGACCATCGCGGTCGCGCAAGGCATACCGCTGAAATTCCTCGAAGGCATCTTGCGCCAATTGCGTCAGTCCGCAATTGTCACCAGCCAGCGCGGGGCCGAGGGTGGCTATCGCCTAGATCGCAGTCCCTCCGAAGTCACTATCGCCGATATCGTCCGGGCACTTGACGGACCCCTCGCCGCCGTTCGCGGACAACGCCCCGAAGATGTTAATTATCAAGGCGCCGCCGAACACCTACGCGAAGTCTGGATTGCTGTTCGCGCCTCGATGCGCCATGTCTTGGAGAACATCACCTTGGCCGACGTGGCCGCCAACGAACTGCCCGCCGAAGTAACCGGGCTCCTAGCCAAACCTGGCGCTTGGCAACGACGAACTAACTAAGTTGCTCCGCCGCTTGATAGGTGTCCATGGTCCCATCTAGTACACAGGCACTAAGTGCATCGAGTTCAGCAGCCCGTGCCGAGAGCCTTGCTCTGGTCTCCCCGATTACTAAGGCACTGATCTCATCGCGAATTCGACGCAGCTTTCGCATTCGGTCCTGCCCGCTGCCAATTAACCATTCCCGATGTTCATCTATCGCCACGATTAGTTCTTCGATTCCGACACCGGTTGATGCAACTGTTTTCAACACCAGCGGCGCCCAGCCATCATGTTGCCCAAGCGCGATCATGTGGCGGAGCTCACGGACCGTGGTATCGGCCCCATCGCGATCGGCCTTATTGACAACGAAGATGTCGCCGATTTCGAGGATACCGGCCTTTGCCGCTTGAATACTGTCACCCATACCTGGCGCAATTAGCACGATGGACGAATCGGCGGTGGCCGCGATTTCAACTTCAGATTGACCAACGCCAACCGTCTCGATAATCACCGCGTCAAATCCTGCCGAATCAAGTACCCGAATTACTTGCGGAGTAGTTGCGGCCAGTCCACCTAGATGCCCGCGCGATGCCATCGACCTAATGAAAACACCTTCATCCGTCGCATGTTGCTGCATCCGGATCCGATCACCCAATAATGCGCCCCCAGAAAATGGCGATGACGGATCCACCGCCAGCACCGCAACTCGATTACCGCGTGCCCGAAATGCCGTTACCAGCGCCGAAGTCGTGGTGGATTTTCCGACCCCGGGTGCTCCGGTAACACCAATAACGTGCGCGCGTCCGGTGCAGCCAGCTAGGGCCGCCACCGCTTCGCGGGCATCGGTGGCACCGTCTTCGATACACGAGATCAACCGGGCAATATCTCGCTGCTTACCGGCCCGTGCGCCGGCGATCAGGTCAAGAACATTCACTCGCTGATCATCTCGCAACTTATTCAATCAGGCTTTAGGCACGCGCAGCAACAGCGCATCACCTTGGCCGCCACCGCCACAAAGCGCTGCCGCGCCGGTACCGCCACCGCGCCGCTGTAGTTCCAGCGCTAGGTGCAAGACGATTCGGGCACCTGACATACCGACCGGGTGTCCTACCGCTATCGCACCACCGTTGACGTTGACCTTGTCGCCTGAAACTCCAAGTGCCTTGCTAGACACCACCCCCACCGCAGCGAACGCCTCATTGATTTCAAGTAGATCAAGATCGCTGACGGCGATGCCCTCGCGCTGGCAGGCCTTGATGATCGCGTTGGCCGGCTGTTCCTGCAATGAGGCATCCGGGCCGGCCACCACCCCGTGGCTACCGATTTCCGCTAGCCAAGTAAGACCGAGCTCATTTGCCTTCTTCTTACTCATGACAACAACCGCGCAGGCGCCGTCGGAGATCTGCGATGCGCTACCGGCTGTGATGGTGCCGTCCTTGGTGAATGCCGGGCGTAGCGCCGCCAGGGATTCGGCCGTGGTGTCGGCGCGCACACCTTCGTCCGCACTAAAAATGATCGGGTCGCCCTTACGCTGCTTAATTTGCACCGGCGTGATTTCGTCGTCGAATACTCCATTTTTTTGACCCGTTGCGGCACGCTGATGGGATGCAGCCGCGAATGCATCCTGCTCCGCACGGGTTAAGTCATAGCGCGCATTGTGCTTTTCGGTGCTCTCACCCATGCCGCACTCATCAAATGCACAGGTCAGGGCGTCATAGGCCATCGAGTCGACCATGTTCCAATCGCCATACTTGGTGCCCTCTCGGGAGCCAAACAGCAGGTGGGGTGCGTTGCTCATCGACTCCATGCCACCGGCCACGATGCAGTCAAACTCACCCGCCCGGATCAACTGATCGGCTAGGGCAATGGCATCGATGCCCGACAGGCATACCTTGTTAATCAGCAGTGACGGCACGTTCATGCTGATGCCGCCCTTGACCGCCGCCTGCCGCGCTGGCAGTTGACCCGCACCGGCCTGCAGGACCTGACCCATGATCACGTAGTCGACCTGCTCCGGCGGGACCCCGGCCCGCTCCAGGGCGCCCTTAATTGCGATACCGCCCAGGTCGGTGCTGCTAAATGACTTCAAGGAGCCAAGTAGGCGCCCAATCGGCGTCCGCGCCCCGGCCACAATTACGGCACCATTGTTAAGCGACATGCGGGCTCCTTAAGGTCATCGGGGTAAGCGGTTTGGCCTTGGGAATGCAACCATAGGACTATGAACACACATTCTACGAATCCGGCCACCCCGGCGCACTCGACCCCGGCGGGTGCCCCAGACACCTTGCTAAACCACGGCGAAGCCTTACTAACCCAGTTGGACCACGTGGGCTTTGCGGTGCCCGACCTAGAGGTTGCGAAAGAGTTCTATGCCAAAGTCTTTGGCCTCCAAGTAGTGCACGAGGAAGTCAACGAGGCCCAGGGCGTACGCGAGGCGATGCTTGGTGTCGGCGATACCTTTATCCAATTACTCGCTCCCCTGACCCCCGAATCAACTATTGCCAAATTCATCGACCGGTCCGGGCCGGGGATCCAGCAGGTGGCTTACCGGGTTAACGACGTGCGCGCGGTTGCCAACACCTTGCGCGCCCGTGGGATCCGAGTGCTCTATGAGGAGCCAAAAACGGGCACCGCGGGTTCCCTCGTGAACTTCGTCCATCCCAAAGACTGCGGTGGGGTGCTGATCGAGCTCGTGCAAGCAGCAAACTGATGGATCCGGCAAACCTATAGTCACGCACTTGACCCCCACCCTTTTGCTAATCGTGGGCTGGTGGGGCGCCCGTAATGGACTTCTGACATCCTTTCCCGATGCAATCCCTCATTGATGCCATCGCTGACGGCGCAGCCAGTGCGGACTTCGCGGCACTGCCGGTGCCGGATTCATATCGCGCCATCACCGTGCACAAGGACGAGGCCAACATGTTCGAGGGCCTGGCCTCCCGCGATAAAGATCCGCGCTTGTCACTGCATCTAGATGAGGTCCCCGTGCCTGAACTGGCGCCGGGTGAGGCGCTCATCGCCGTTATGGCCTCCAGCATCAACTACAACACGGTGTGGACCTCAATTTTCGAACCGGTCTCAACATTTGGCTTCCTGGAGCGGTACGGCAAGTTGAACCCGCACGCGAAACGCCATGACCTGCCGTATCACATCATCGGCTCTGATGCGTCCGGCGTAGTGCTCCGCACCGGGCCCGGAGTGCACTTTTGGCAAGCCGGTGACGAGGTCGTCGCGCACTGTCTAAGCGTCGAGTTGGAATCCCCACTCGGCCACAACGACACTATGCTTGATCCAGAGCAGCGCATCTGGGGCTTTGAGACCAATTTTGGCGGTTTAGCCGAACTCGCGATCGTCAAATCGAATCAACTGCTGCCAAAGCCCGCGCACCTGACCTGGGAGGAAGCGGCCGCACCTGGCCTCGTTAACTCCACCGCTTACCGGCAATTGGTTTCACGCAACGGCGCCGGCATGAAGCAAGGCGATATGGTTCTAATCTGGGGTGCATCCGGAGGGCTTGGCTCATACGCCACGCAGTACGCACTCAACGGCGGGGCCACACCAGTCTGCGTGGTTTCCAGCCCGCAGAAAGCACAAATCTGCCGCGACCTCGGCGCGGAATTGATAATCGATCGTTCGGCTGAGGATTACCGCTTCTGGAAGGACGAAAACACTCAAGATCCAAAAGAGTGGCAGCGCCTCGGTAAGACGATTCGTGAATTAACCCGTGGCGACGACGTCGACATCGTCTTCGAGCATCCCGGACGTGAAACCTTCGGCGCCAGTGTATATGTGGCTCGAAAAGGCGGCACCATCGTGACCTGCGCGTCCACCTCGGGATATATGCATGAATACGACAACCGATATTTGTGGATGAACCTTAAGCGAATTATCGGTAGCCACTTCGCTAATTACCGCGAGGCCCATGAAGCCAATCGGATGGTCGCCCGCGGCATGATCCACCCCACACTTTCGAAGACATTCACCCTGGCGGATGCCGGTGCGGCTGCCTACGAAGTACATCGCAACCTGCATCAGGGCAAGGTCGGGGTACTTTGCCTCGCCCCGTCCGCAGGACTTGGCGTCAGGGACTCCGAACTGCGAGCCAAGCACCTAGCTAAGATCAACCGCTTTAGTAATTCCAACTGAGGGCACTTAAAATCAGTACATGCGCACCACCGTAACCCCTGCCATGCCGTGGCAGGTGCACCGATCCGGCTCGCCTTTGGGTTACCTGCCGGGCCTTGACGGTATTCGCGCACTAGCGGTCATCGGTGTACTTCTTTATCACGGTGATGTCGGTGGGTTCCGGGGTGGATTTCTCGGTGTCGACGTCTTCTTCGTACTGAGCGGATTCCTGATTACTTCAATCATCCTCGAGGAGTTCGACAAGCTCGGGCGCATTGACTTTAAACAGTTTTATCTAGGACGCGCTCGACGTCTCCTGCCGGCGTTGGTGCTGATGTTGATAGTCGTCGGTATCGCCACTGCCATCTTCTACCACGATGCAGCACACCAATTTGCAAGTGATGCACTTGCCTCAATCTTCTACGTAAATAACTGGTGGTACATCTTCGCCGATCAGTCATACTTTGCGTTCACCGGCCGGCCACCATTCCTCAAGCATCTTTGGTCGCTCTCAGTCGAAGAGCAGTTCTATCTGATTTGGCCAGCGATCGCCTACCTTTGCGTTCGAAGGTTCGGCCGGAGCGGCGTTGCGCTACTCGCTGCACTCGTTGCATTGCTTTCGACCGCGTGGATGCTCTACCTCACTACCGCAAATGGTTACCCCGATTTCGCTGATCCCAGCCGCGCCTACTTCGGTACCGATTCACATATCTCAGGGCTACTAGTCGGAGCGCTGCTTGCCACCTTCTGGCGCCCCGGGCGCTTAAGCGCAGTGATTCCAAGGAGCGCTCGCACCCTAGGCACCATCGTTGGTGTTCTGGCTTTCGCAGCCATCATCGGGGTATTTGTCCAGGCCGGTGAGTTCAGTCCTTGGCTTTACCGGGGTGGCTTTTTAGGGCTCGCACTTGTCACCGCGGTCCTCATTGCCAGCGCGAGCCATCCGGGGTTACCACTTGGTCGCTGGATCGGCTCCCAACCTTGGCGGTATATCGGTCAGCGCTCCTACGGTCTTTATCTTTGGCATTGGCCGATCTTCATGGTTACCCGGCCAATGCTGGATATCGAACTGGACGGGCCCGCCCTGCTGGCCTTGAGATTGGTTTTGACATTTACGATCGCCGAGGCCAGCTTTAGATTCATCGAGTTGCCCATTCGGCGTGGAGTAATTGATCGATGGGTGCAGTCTTGGCGAGAGTCATCCGGTGCTGCTCGAAAACGTCAGACTCGAATCGGCGTGCGGGTGGCCGTGTGGTCAACAGTTGGCGTCCTGGCCCTTGGCACTGCCTTGGCAACGGCCGAAGTCTCAGTCGCCCCGGATGTGGTGGCGGCCATCGAGGATGGGCAGCCTGGCACTACCGCAGTCATCTTTGACGAAAGCCCGATTCCGGTCGCCAGTGCGACTTCGTCCCCAGCGCCAACTCCTGCACCCAGCCCTGCGCTAACTCCGGCGCCAACACCGACGACCAGCCCAGCACCCACGCCGGCACCAAGCCCAGATCTTGGCCCGGCCAGTGCCATCGGTGACTCCGTGCTGCTCGGCGCCCGAAGCGCGGTCAAGGAAGCGATACCGGGCATCCGGGTCGACGCATCGGTAGCGCGGATGCCCGGTGCATTTATCGGCGATATTCGGGAGCTAATCGCGGCCGAGAAACTCGCACCGGTCGTCGTAATCCACCCGGGCAGCAACGGTGTGTTAACCGAGACGATCTTGCGAAATATCCTCGATCAACTCGCTGATTACTCCCGGGTTGTCGTCGTAAATAGCCATGTACCGCGGGTTTGGCGCGACCCAAATAACGAAGTCGTCGCCGAGGTGGTCCCCGACTATCCAAATGCCGTCATCGCCGACTGGTACAACGCCAGCACCGGTAAGCGCGACTACTTCGTCTCAGATGGGGTGCACCTCACGGCAAAAGGGGCAGCCGCGTACGCCAGTGTCATCAAGAAGGCCACTGGTCTCTAGCGAATCAGGCGTCTTGGGGCACGCGGTTTGGGTCAACTAGGTTTTGGGGGTTGGTGGTGGGTAGACGGGCGCGGGTATTGGCGGATGAGCATTGTCATCATGTGACTGTTCGTTGTAATAATCGGGATTTTTTGTTGCATCGCAGCCAGTGTCGTGATGTGTTACTTGGTGCGGTTTTTCGGGCTAAGGCCAGGTATGACTTTGAGGTACATGGGGTGTGTGTGATGAGTAATCATGTGCACTATCTGATAGCCCCGAAGTTCGCCTACGAGTTACCTAAGATT
>JAQCEO010000008.1 GCA_027729805.1 Actinomycetota bacterium | reverse complement strand
GCGGCACCAGCTGCAACCGCCCATCGAATACTTGGGTTTGAATTCATAGTTACACCTAATGAAGCCATCAGCTCCAGTTCGTCATGTCGCACTAAATCACCGTGAATGACATAGTGCCGCATATCTTGAGAGTTGGTTGTGGCAGCAACAGCATCGAGGTAAGTCGAGACGGTTCGATCACCGATCGCATGTGCTCCAACCTGCCAGCCGCTCCCCGCGGAGTCGGCGACCATGCGGGTGAGTTCGTCAACACGTTCGGAGTCCGTGCTCCCGGCTACCTGTAGGTGCCCGCAGGAGCAGTCGTCGTATGGCTCGGTCACCCATGCGGTCTTGGATCTAGGGATTCCATCAGCAAAGATCTTCAATTGGGAAATACCAAGCCGGCCAAAAGGCTTCATCGCAGTTGGCGGACCGAAACTGGCCAAGCCCGCCCGCACATCTGATGCTGAAGTACCGCCGAGGCCGCCAAACAGCAACATCACATTCACTCGCACGGATAACTCACCGCTGTCAGCCAAATCGCGGTAGGCCTGGACCGCGCTTAGGTACCCACTGCCTTCCATCAAGCTCACCGCACCCGGACCCAAGCCCGGGTCAGTAAATGCGGTAATCCCGCGAGACAAGAGATTTTCCTGCGCTGTGAGAATTGCTGCACGCTCCGCGATTGGTGACAGTCGAGGTGCTACCTCATTAACTAACCGAACAGCACCTTCCAACATGAGCCCAGATGGCACGCCATGCTCATCACGGATAAAGGATCCACCCACCGGATCAACCGTCTGCTCGCTGATCCCGGCGAGCCGCATCACTAGTGAATTTCCCACCCCTTGATGTCCGGTCATATCTGTTAGGAACACCGGGACGTCTGGCTTTACTTCGTCAATGTCGGCCGCGCAGACCGTCCCGCCGGGCCCGGTACCTTGGATTCGGCCCGCATCCCAGCCATTCCCGCGGATCCATCCGGATTCATCCGCGCAAGCACTGCGTAGAATCCCTTTGAACTCACCCAAGGTCTCGGCATTTTGCAAGTCGACCGAAATCAGTGCCCGTCCAAAATAGAAAGCGTGCAGGTGGGAGTCATCAATACCCGGTAATACCGTGCAGCCCATCAAATCAATAGCACCTGATTCAACGGATCGAACCCGCTCAGCTAAAGGCTCGACCCCGACAATGACGCCATTGCGAATCGTGATCTTATGCAATCCGGGTCCATACGGGCCCAAGCCAACATTGACCAATTTCAAATCAAGGCTCGACTTCACGCCATCATCGTCATGGGTTCCCACCCCCGTGTCAATATCCCCCTTTCATGATTCCTAGCGAGATTCAGCCGGGTGGACCGGATCAATTCCGATCACGGCCCGAGCGAACGGGATCCGCTCGTGACGATGCGTTTTGCTCCGCTACCCTTCTGCCTGTGACCCGACTCTTGCGCCGGCCGCGCGCCACCCGCCCCGCCCTTGCACTTGCGACCATCGCGGTCGCACTGACCGCCACCTTAAGCGGGTGCTACAGCGGATTTCGGTCAAACACCAACGAACAGAGCTTGATGAACTCCGGAAACGGCACCCAAGCGCAAATCGGGGAAATTCGCATCGAAAATGCCACCTTGGTGCTCGGACCAGAAGCCTCGGGCACCGCAACCTTGGCGGCCACGATCGTCAACCAAGGCCAAGCACCGGATTCGATAATTGGCCTTGAGATCGATAACAAGCCCGCATATGTGACACCAGGTGCCGGCGAACTCGGCGCCGGCGCAGCCGTTTCGTTTGGTTACAACAGCTCATATTGGATTAATTCATATGAATTCACCGCGCCGGTGAGCACTTACGTGCCGGTGAAGATTCAGTTCCAGGGTGCAGGGATAGTGCAGCTAAGTGTGCTGACCGTTCCGCCAACCGGTATCAACGCCGGCATTGCGCCCGACCCGGCAACCCTGCCGGCTACTGACTAGTTTTCCATTTTGTAGCCGAGGCCACGAACCGTTAGCAGGTGCACAGGGTTCGCCGGATCCTCTTCGATCTTGGCGCGCAGTCTTTTCACATGCACATCAAGTGTCTTGGTGTCGCCAACATAGTCGTGGCCCCAGACACGATCAATGAGTTGCGAGCGAGTAATCACCCGACCACTGTTACGAACAAGCACCTCGAGTAGGTCAAACTCTTTCAGCGGCATCGCGACTACCTCACCGCGCACACTAACAATATGGCGGTCAATATCCAGACGCACGGGACCCGCCTCAACCACCAGTGGCAGGACTTCCTCGAAGTCACCATGCCGGCGCAACACCGCTCGAACTCTGGCAAGTAGTTCACGCGAGGAAAATGGCTTAGTCACATAGTCATCAGCGCCGAGTTCGAGCCCCACCACCTTGTCAACCTCACCGTCTTTGGCAGTGACCATGATTAGCGGCACTGCAGACTTAGCTCGAATCTGCCGACATACCTCGGTGCCCGAGATACCGGGAAGCATCAGATCAAGCAGGATTAAATCTGCGCCGTTCTGCTCGAACTCCTCCAGGGCCTTACTGCCGTCACCGGCCACCGCTACTTCGTAGCCCTCTTTGCGAAGCATGAAGGAGAGCGCCTCGGAGAAAGATTCTTCGTCTTCAACAACCAAAATTCGGGTCACGACAGCACCTCTTGCTCGTGGATAGTCACAGCATCCCATGTGACATCATCGGATGTTCCGGGTTCTTGAACTACATAGGCGGGTAAGCGGAGCGTAAAGCTCGAACCAACGCCAACTTCAGACCACACCGTGCATTCACCACCGTGATTTTGGCAAACATGTTTGACGATTGCTAGCCCCAGGCCGGTGCCACCGGTTGATCGGGATCTCGCTGGATCGACTCGATAGAAACGCTCGAATACTCGGTCGAGCTCATGCGAAGGGATACCTATCCCTTGATCCTTGACGATAATCTCGACCAAGCCGCCGCTGATTTTCGTATCGACCGCCACTCTCGTCGATTCGGGTGAATAAGCGATTGCATTCGCAAGTAAATTGCGCACCGCGGTTTGAATTTGGTTCAGGTCGCCATAAACGGCACCGCCACTATCAACGGATTCGATGAACTCAATATCGCTGCTCGTTGCTATGGTGCGAACCTCGTCAATCGCGCGATTCACCAACTCATCCACGCTGATCACCTGCGCGTGCGTGAGGGGGTCATCACCTTGCAATCTCGACAGGTCAATTACATCTTGGATCAAATTGCCTAGCCGGCCGGCTTCAATCTGCATACGTTCTGCGAAGTGGCGCACCTGCACCTCGTCATCACTCGCCGAAAGTACGGCCTCGGCGAGTAATGCTAAGGCGCCGACCGGTGTCTTGAGTTCGTGACTTACATTCGCGACAAAGTCACGGCGCACCGCGTCGACTTTGCGCTCTTCGGCTAGGTCATCAATCAGGACCAGCAGGGCACCCGTGCCCAGCGCTGCAACTCGCACCCGCAACTCCAGTAATTCGCGGCCAAGAGGGGGGCGACGCACTCGCATCTCCTGCTCGCGGGCCGTGCCGTCCTCAAAGACGCGTTCCACGAGATGCGTGATCTCTGGGATCGTCACCATATTTCGACTCACCAAGCCAAGTGCCATGCTGCGCGCACTCGCCCGCAACACCTCGCCATCGGCGGCCATCACGAGCGAGGCGGACGGCAACACACTTAGCACCCGGATGATTTCCTCGGGCACGTCCGCCGTTGAATTCCGGCGTGAGACCGAGGCCAGGCGCGCGACACCCGCCGTCGGATTCACCCGTCGTTCAGACACCCGCTAAGGATAGGCCGTAAATGGCTAAGCCACTAATACGGCAGCGGCAGGGGGTCGCGGTTTCATACAGGATTCACTTTAAGCACGCATTGTTAACCTTTTGACCACCTTACGTACATCGACACTGCGACGAAATGGAGGACCGCGTACGCTTTGGTCCTGAAGGCGCGGGCCCTTCCGCGGGTGAGGTGAGGTCAGAATGCCTAATTCCTATCAGGGCAAACTCGATGAGATCAACGCTGACCTGGTCGCAATTACTCGCTTTGTTGGCTCGGCCATGAACCAGGCAACTCAATCATTGCTCGAAGCGGACCTTTCAACCGCCGAGAAGGTAATTGATTCGGATGCTCGCATCGATACCCTGTGCAGTTCGGTTGAGGAGCGCTGCTTCGACATCATCGAGATTGGGCGCCCAACCGAAGCAGATCTGCGCTTGGTCATTGGTGCCTTGCGAATTGCCACTTCGCTTGAACGCATGGGCGACCTCGCCGAGCACATCGCCAAGCAGGCTCGGATGCGCTACCCGAAACCATCGGTACCACAGGAGCTTCGTGCCACCTTCGCGATAATGGGCGGTGTCGCCGAAGCCATTGTTTCCAAAACCGGTTCAGTGATCGCCACTAGAGATGTGTCGCACGCAACCGATATCGCACACCATGATGCTGAGATGGATCACCTGCATCGCGAACTTTTCACCATCGTGCTTTCACCTTCTTGGAAGCATGGGGTCGAAGCAGCGATTGATGTCACCTTGCTTTCTAGATACTACGAGCGCTATGCCGATCATGCTGTTTCGGTAACACGGCGCGTGGTCAATGTGGTGACGGGCGAACCGTACGTAGCGGTCGATATCACCTAATAAGCGTAAAGCTACCAAGTGCCGGAGGGAGTGAACCCGTATGCAACGACGTAAGCCAGTACCACGCCGCATCGCGGTGCTCTCCATTCACACTTCACCCCTCGATCAACCCGGTACCGGCGATGCCGGCGGAATGAATGTCTATGTTGTTGAGACAGCCCGCAGGCTGGCGGAGAGCGGGGTTGAGGTGGAAATATTCACCCGAGCCACCTCGTCGAGTTTGGCTCCCGTAATTGACTTCATGCCCGGCGTTAGGGTGCGACATATTACCGCTGGGCCATACGAGGGTCTACTCAAGCAGGATCTCCCAGCCCAGTTATGTGCCGTCTCTGCCGGCGTTATGCGAGTTGAGGCAGCACACCCGGAAGGGTGGTTTGACTTAATCCACTCGCACTATTGGCTATCGGGGCAAGTTGGTTGGTTGGCCGCCGACCGGTGGCAGGTGCCGCTCGTGCATTCCATGCACACGATGGCCAAAGTTAAGAATGCCGAACTGGCTGAGGGTGATACACCAGAGCCTGCAATGCGGGTCATCGGCGAGGAGCAGGTCATTGCGGCAGCCGATCGCCTCGTTGCTAACACCAGCGATGAGGCCAATCAACTAATAAACCTGTACGACGCGGATCCGCAGCGCATTGATGTCGTCCACCCCGGCGTTGATCTAGATGTCTTCGCCCCCGGCGAAAAAGCAAAAGCGCGGGCTCGATTCGGGCTACGTGCTGACCAAGTTGTGCTCCTGTTCGTAGGGCGTATCCAACCGCTCAAGGCTCCTGACATCCTCATCAAAGCCGCGGCCCACCTAGTGCAGGCGGACCCGACCCTTCGCGATCGCCTCGTAATAGCTATTTGCGGTGGCCCATCAGGCAGTGGCTTGGATCAGCCGACCGCCCTAACCGACCTGGTATCGCAGTTAGGCCTCGCCAACCTGGTTCGCTTCGAGCCGCCAGGTGACAGGCAGACCCTCGCCGACTGGTACCGCGCCGCCGACCTCGCCGTCGTTCCGTCGTACTCCGAATCCTTCGGATTGGTCGCTGTCGAAGCCCAGGCGTGCGCCACCCCGGTAGTGGCAGCAAATGTCGGCGGCCTTCGCACCGCGGTTGCCGACGGCGTAAGCGGGGTACTAATCGGCAGCCACGATCCACTTGACTATTCGCACGCCATTGGCGCATTAATTAATAAACCCGAGCGCTTACATGAGCTTTCAGCAGGTGCCCGAATGCATGCCGCAACCTTCGGCTGGAGCGTAACAACCGCTGGCTTGATCGCGACCTATCGCGCAGCCCTGGCAAACCGAACCTCAACCACCAAACTCGCCGCAACACTGTGACAGCCAAGAAGTTGACCTAGATGCTGAAATCATGACCCAGCAAAACGCTGATGCGGTACTCACCAAATACCTTGCCGCGTCTGACTTACCTTATGAACAAGTTAGCCACGACACTTTCGTAATCACTTTGCCAGGTGAACATAAACTGCAGACCAATATGTCTTTGACGCTTGGCACCCACGCCATCACCATAAACGCATTTGTTTCCCGCAACCCCGATGAAAACCATGAAGCCGTGTATCGATGGTTACTTGAACGCAATAGGCGCATGTATGCGGTCACATTCGCCATCGATCACCTAGGTGACATCTACCTAACCGGACGACTCCCCCTTGACTCAATCACCGCGGATGAACTCGACCGGGTTTTCGGATCCGTATTGGAGTACTCGGACGGCGCCTTCAACACGATTCTCGAGCTTGGTTTTGCCTCCGCAATTAAGCGGGAGTGGGCATGGCGTATCTCCCGGGGCGAGTCAACGGCAAATTTGGCAGCTTTCTCCCACTTGGCCGAAGCCGATCAGGCGACCGACTCCAACTAGGCATCGGGCAGGATGTACCCATGAGCACTTCGCCCGTGAAAAATGCGCCATTCACCTTGATCTTGCTCCGCCACGGCGAAAGCGTCTGGAATGCGGAGAACCGTTTTACCGGTTGGGTTGATGTCGATCTAACCGACAAAGGTCGGGCCGAGGCAACACGCGGTGGCGAACTACTGGCGGCGGCCGGGCTACTCCCAGACATCGTTCATACCTCGGTGCTCCAGCGCGCCATCAAGACTTCGCAACTGGCACTAGAGGCCTGCGACCGCCTGTGGATTCCGGTCGCTCGAAATTGGCGCCTGAACGAGCGTCACTATGGTGCCCTTCAGGGTAAGAACAAGAAAGATACCCTGGAGCAATACGGTGAAGAGCAGTTCAAGCTTTGGCGCCGTTCCTATGACGTCCCACCACCGCCAATTGACGCTAATGACAAGTGGGCGCAAACCGGTGATGCCCGATATGCCGCTCTATCCCCCGAGGCGCTGCCCGCAACCGAATGCCTGGCCGATGTGGTTGATCGATTGATGCCTTATTGGCAAGACGTCATAGTCGCTGAACACCTGCGTGCGGGCATGACAGTACTGGTCGCGGCACACGGGAACTCACTGCGCGCCCTGGTGAAGCACCTTGATGGGATTTCCGATCACGATATCGCGGCGCTGAATATCCCAACCGGTATCCCGCTCGTCTATCGACTTGACGAAAGCCTAAAACCAATCGTGCCCGGTGGCGAGTACCTAGACCCCGAAGCTGCTGTCGTTGCCGCCGCGGCGGTGGCGGCCCAGGGCAAGAAGTAGGGCAACCTCGAAGGCTGCGAGTGCCTCATAATTAAAGAGTACGAACTGCACCTTGGTGATCTGACCAGCCATAAACCCCGCATTAGATGGCCGGAAAGGCGATCGAGGCCGCGTCAAGCCGATCAGCGATCGCAAGGGCGTTTAGGTGGCATGCCGCCAACAGGTCGGCGCCGCCGCCGACGTGCTCCCAGAGCATTGGGCCGACAGTGTGAACCACCCACTTCGCCGGCAGTGCACCCGCATTCGTTACCACAGCTCGACCGGCCGGAAGCCCGTCTGGGTAATGCGTGGCACGTAACTCCTCGCACTCACGCATAATTCCAGGGCCGCCTGCGCGATGGATTGCGCCATCAACCCCACCACCACCTAGGAGCCCGGAGTTCGCGGCATTGACCAGCCCATCGCATTTGGTTTTCGTGAGGTCCCCGCGTACTACCTCAATGCCACTCGTCGCAAACTAGCGACGGGTGATGTCGATGATGCGGGGGCGAATATCGAAAAGGTAAATCAAAGCGATGACAATTCCCGCGATGCCAAAAATCGACAGCGTTAGTTGCGGCAATAGGCCGGTCAGTGCCGCGAGGCCGGTAAGAATCAGCCAAAGCACTTTGGTCTGGCGGCCGACCGCGGGAAAGGCTTCGGGCCGGCGGCGCAGACAGTCGATGAATGCAAATGCCTTCACCCCAAGGGTTATCACCCAAAGCGCAAGCATTACGAGGTCTTGTACGGTTCCAAACATGGACTTAACGCTATAACGGTTCGGTTAGATAGCCAATTCGGCCGTTGCCCTGGGCTTTGGAGGACCAATCAGGGTAATCATGAACGGGGGATCCCTCCCGCAATCTCCAGCCCGCCCCTACTGGCACGGGCCCATCCTTGCTCTAATTCCAATCAGCGTTAGATACCAACTACCTCACGTAGCAAAGTCACGCCGTGATTTACCGAGATGCGCACATCAGTGGTCCTGGTTTCGACCCGCGTGCGAGCACCGCTGATCATTGCACTGACATTGAGGTTCAACAGATCCACTTTGGGTAGTTGAACTTTCGGGAAATCGATCTTTGGCAGATCAATCTTTGGCAAATTGAACTTCGGCAGATCGAACTTTGGCAATTCGAGCTTCGGCAGGTCAAATGGCAAACTCGCCTTAGCGGTGTTAGCCACCTTCGCCGTGGTGGTCTTTGCCGTACCGGCTGCTTTGGTGGTGGTGGCTCTCGCGGCAGCGGCGGCCTTCTTGGTGGGTGCGGTCACCTTGCTTGTCATGATTTCTCATCCTCTCGTGTTGTTGTCTGCGCCTTGTTCTCAGACTGAAATGCGGCGTAAATCTGCAGCAGCGTCGCTCGCTGCCGTTCGGTGAGCGTGGCGTCCGAGGCGATGGCCGTGGTAACGACCTCATCCCCCTCCCGCTCCGCCAAAATGCCCGCCCGTACGTACAAGGTCTCCGCGGAAATCCGCAGGCCATGCGCGATCCGGCCGAGGATTTCGGCGCTGGGTTTGCGAAGACCGCGTTCGACTTGGCTCAGGTACGGATTTGAAACTTCCGCCGCCTTGGCCAACTGGCGCACGGACATCTGCGCCTGGTCGCGCTGCTCGCGGATGAACCCGCCGAGCCCGCTCACATCGATTCTTGCCATAAATCCAGTATGCCATCGGGTGCTTGCAGTTGCAAACATAGGTGCTAGCAGTGGCTAGCGTGACTTATGTCACCCGGCTAAAACACTGGACACCAGCCCGACCGGCATCCCGCCCCCCAGCAGGGGCAAGGTTGCCAGTGGCGCCAGCGGCCGGGGATCTGAACCCATGAGCGTCAGCAGGGCAGCCACCGTCACCGTGCGCCCGCGATCGCCACCGTCTTCCATTTTGACCGCAAAGGCGCGGCCATCTAAGAACGCGCCGACATACACCCCCTCGGCGCCATCCTTCGCGACCAGGCCCGGTACCGCGCGCATGAACTCGGTGACGTCACGCCGCGAGCCACCCACGTGCTGGGGCCACGCCCGCATCGCATCCAATACCCGACGACCCGAGGACTGCTCCTGGCCTTGGGCGAGTACGGATACCGACCGAGCCAACCCGGCTAGTGAGATTGCCAGTACCGGCGCACCACAGCCATCAACCCCGGTTGCGCTGATCGGCTCGCCCGCACATCGCTCGATCTCGCGGACGATTTCAAGTTGCAGCGGGTGCGAAGGATCACGATAGTTCTTGATCGGCCAACCATTAATTACACAAGTCGCCAACATGGATGCGTGCTTGCCCGAACAGTTCATCGCAATCGGCACTGCGCCTCGACCAGCCACAATCCATGAATCCCGCTCAACCTCGTCGAGTGGTAAGTCAGGCGGAGTCTGCAAATCCGCTTCGGGGAGCCCCGCTCCCCCCAAGATTTCGCGTACCGCGTCAAGATGCATCTGTTCACCACTGTGCGAGGCTGCAGAAAGCGCGAGCAGGTGCGGCGGTAGATCTAACCCGAGATTGACCATGGCCGTCGCCTGCGCCGGCTTATTGGATGATCGCGGGAAGATAACTCGATTTGGATCCCCCCAAGATTGGACGATGTCACCTTGCGGGCTCACAATTACGGCGTGGCCAACGTGCACACCCTCAACAAACCCACTGCGGGTTACCTCCGCTAGTACTACTGCATCGGTCGGGTGCGAGTCCATCAACGAATCATGGCACGCTTGGCTCTATGAGGGCAGTCGTGCAACGTGCAGCAGGTGGCAGAGTCAGCATTGACGGCGAGATAGTGGGCGAATTCACCGGTCCAGGACTCGTTGTCCTCGTCGGTGTTACCCATACCGACACGGTGCTGGCGGCAGCCGCACTAGCAAACAAGATCTATGACATGCGGCTGTTTTCACACGATCACGCGAAGGAGGTGGGTGTCGAGCTTTCAGATGACGCCAGCCGCGAGCTCTCCGCTGCGGATCTAAATCTCCCGGTGCTCGTCATCAGCCAATTCACTTTATATGCGGAGACCAAGAAAGGCCGCCGGCCGACCTGGGATCAGGCTGCGCCTGGGCCGGTGGCGGAGCCACTCGTTGACGCCGTCGTTCTAACCCTCCGCGAGCGCGGAGTCGAAGTCGCCACCGGTCGATTTGGTGCCGACATGCAAGTGTCGCTGGTCAACGACGGTCCGGTCACTATCACCGTCGAAGTTGACGGCTAACGGCTCAGATCTAAACCTAAATCGTCAAAGTATTTTCCTGGGCCGCGGCCACATCGCCCTCATCTGTTCGAACTGTCAGCACAGCGTCAACGGGCACCTTGCGCTTAACAATCGCCGTGGCTACCGGGCCGAGTTCGTAGTGGCGGGCAGCCGAACCGACCCAGCCCACCTCGTCATCGCCCGCAAATACGCGCGCAGCGTGGCCGGGGAGGATCTCCGGTGAGCCGTCTAGGTGCAAAAGGACCAGTCGCCTAGGCGGCTTGCCCAGATTCTGCACCCGGGCCACGGTCTCCTGGCCGCGGTAGCAGCCTTTTTGCAGGTGGACCGCCGAGCCAATCCAACCCACCTCGTGCGGCAAGGTCTTGTGGTCAGTTTCGAACCCCAGCCGCGGCATCGAGGCCGCAACCCTTAGCGCTTCCAGGGCCCAACTACCGCTGAGCTCGGGGGCGCTAGTAAGTCGCGCGGTTAACTCTCCTCGCGGCAGTATCACCTCGCGTCCGCGAAAACCTCTGCTCGCAAAAGGTTCGGGCACCAACCAGGTCGGGTAGTCCGCGTCAATTGTTGAGATTGACTCCCAAACCACCGCGAACCTCGAAGTGACATTGGAAATTGTCACGCGCAACATGAACTGCATCGATAACAGATACTTTTCCAAGGCATCGGCCGTGCCGGGCTCAACAATTAGCCAGGTGGTTTCACCGTCGTCAACAAGGTGCAGTTCATGTTCCACATGACCGTGCGGGCTCAGTATCAATACCAAGGCAGACTCATTCGGCTGCAGATTCTCTAGATGCTGGGTTGTCAAGGTGTGCAGCCACGTGAGCCGGTCTGGGCCCGTAACTGTGACCACCCCGCGATTAGAAATATCCACGACACTCAGGCCGTCAGCGAGAAACCGCTGTTCGCGGTGCGGATCCCCAAAATGCCAAGCAATTGACCCGTCAACGGATCCAGCGGGCCCGGCTACCGCAAGCGGTAAGTCCAAAGACGTCACAATTCGTCGTCCGTTAAGTCCTCGCCCAAGTTGCCCTCACATTTTGAGCAATATCCGTGGATGGCCATATGTGAAATATCCGTCGTGAAGCCTTGGTCCGCGTTCAGGCGGTCAACAAAAGTAGATGCGACGCCAGCCGGGACGCTCATGACCGAGGAACAACGATCACAGACCAAATGGATGTGGAGTTCTTCATCGACCGCGTGATAGGTCGGGGCCCCGTGCCCAATATGGGAGTGGGTAACGAGGCCGACACTTTCAAGAACCTCGAGGGTGCGGTACACCGTGGAGAGGTTCACCCCCGTCGCGGTGCGCTGGACTTCCACCAAAATGGTCTCGGGGGTTCCATGTTGCAACCGCTCGACAGCCTCAAGTACAAGTTGGCGTTGCGGAGTTATACGAAAACCGTGCTCGTGCAGTCGCCTATCCCAATCCTCACTCGCCACTTTGGTCTCCCTCCACAATTTGAGTAAGGGTAGCCGCGAGGTGATTAGTCATCTGCTGACCCATCGCAGCCATGTCGAAGGTCCAGAGCAGCCTCTCATCAACTAAACCATAGAGCCGATGACCGTCGGTGTACTCCTTGGCGCTTTCGGTGCGGGCTACGACATCTGTGCGAAGTTCCGCGCGCGCTCCAGTGATGACCGCATCCTCGATCCCGGTAACCTCAATTTGCCCGTACCAAACTTCGGCGTAACCGGTCGGGTGTGCAAGTTGAACCTCTAGGTGGTTATCCGGGCGGGGGCGCCAAAATCCAGTTTCAGTACCCAGCGGACGGACGCGGTTGCCGTCATCGTCAAGTAACCAACTGCGCGACCAGTAGGCAAGAAATGGTCGCCCGTCACAGACAAATGAAACTTCTTGCCCGAACCGGAAATCCTCAATCGTTGGGTAATGCCCGGTGCCAACCCCAACCCAATGTCCAACCAACCAAGAAAGCGGTAGCAACTCCTTCGGGAGTACCCCGACCGCGGTAATGCCCACGACTCACTCACCGCCTGTCACGGGTGCATCGACCAAGCGATAAACGAGATAAAGGCAGCCGCCGGCCAGTAGCAAGGTGACACCGATTAGGAGGGTGGCTATCAAAGCGTCGAACATATGCAGCAGTCTACTCCCTATGAGTGGATCTGAACCTCGTCGCTTACTGGTCAAAGTGATGGTCGGCGCTGATGCACCCGAGCGCTGCTCCCAGGGCTTCACCGTTGCCGCGATGGCCGCTGCCTCCGGTGTCGGAGTCGGGCTTTGGCTAACCGGTGAGGCCGCTTGGTTCGCCTTGCCCGGGCGCGCTGAGGACTTCGTCCTTGAACACGCTGCACCGCTATCGGATCTACTCGCCGGCATTCTGGCTGCGGGTACGGTCACCGTTTGTACTCAGTGCGCACAGCGACGCGGCATTGAGGCTGTCGATGTGATTCCCGGAATCCGCATCGCTGGCGCGGCCGTGTTCGTAGAGGAAGCCATCCAGCCCGGGGTCCAGGCACTCACCTACTAACTCAGCCGGACCGCACCAGGCGCTTAAATAGCAGAAATACTTCACAGCCCAAACAGAAGTTGAAAGCCGCATTTAAGAAGGCCGCCGCCAGCGCGAAGGCGACCGCGATGGTCGCGATCAAGGTACCGCCGAGCAAAATTGCGGCTAGCGCGATGGCCAAGAAACAAAACCCAACTAGTTGCGCAAATCTTGGCGGGGCCGCCTCCTCTAGCGCGGCCGGAACCGGGATCCGGGGCGAGATGAAGGTCCGGAAAACCCAGCCATAGGGCTGGGCCCATAACCCAACGAAGGCGCCGAGGCCAAATACGATTGTTTGCCAGGTAAGCACTGCCGTGCCAACCGCGGTACCCATGGTGAACAGTGCGATGGCCAGCACCACGGTGGTGATGGCTCCCCCGAACCTTGGCCCCCTGGGATCAATGGACACCCGGGTACAGACTTCGGTTGCGGTCGTCATGTTCTAACGATAAAAGGCTGTTCAGCAGGTCCCACGCCGCCTTCAGTACTTATATCCACGGGCTAATTGCAAATGTTTCGCAGGCTAGTCGAGGTCGCCCAGGGCCGCGATCACATCGACCTTTCGCGGTAAGCCACTTGCTCGCCCCCGAATGCGCCCCGCCTTATCGAGCACCAAAACCGTGGGGGTGCGCCTGATATCGAGCGCACGCACCAAATCCAGATTGGCTTCTGCATCGATATCGACGTGCACAACTCCGTCGACCATGCCACTTACTTCGTCCAGAATTTGCCGAGTGGCTCGGCAGGGCTGGCAAAAAGCCGATGAAAACTGCACGAGGGTGGCGCGTGCGCCGAGGTCTACCCCAATGGTCCGCGCGTCAAGGATTTCACCACCGTGCTCAGCAGCCCCGGCAGTATGAATAGCGACGGTTTGCATGCGGCCGTTATTTGTGCGGTACCACAGGCCGAATGCGGTCGCGAAAATCAGAATTGCAATCACGATAATAATGCCATTCACGCTTCATCACCTCGAATCGAGCGCTGGTCGCTCTCGCAACGCTTGACCGCCCATCGCCCGATGTCCTCGATCGTTTGGAGATCTATTGCTGACTCAGCGTGACCGAAGCCATCAATTATCCATTCCTCAGATTGTGCACTTCCGCCGTCAATAGCCGCGCGATACAGCGCATGCGCATGCTCAACCGGAAAGTAGCGATCGACGGTTCCGTGGACAACGAGCAGCGGGACCCCACCCAACTCAGCAGCTGCTTCAACGGGAGCGAGCGGTGGTGGAGTTGGCCATGGGGTGGCACCTATCCGCACACCACGAGCGTGCATTGCAGCTCGGCCAGGTTGCGTCTCAACAAGTCGATGCACGAGGCGCATCATCGGTGTGCCTCGGTAGTACCAGAACGCGGTGCCGCTAACACTCACTACCGCATCGACCTGTGCCCTCGTCTGGCGGTTCAGCGCTGCTTCGCGCACCACCACCGATCCACCCATCGAGAAACCCACGGATACGACCTGCTGATAACCCAGATCCCGCGCCCAAGTGACAGCGGCGGCAACGTCAAGGACTTCGTCCATCCCCAGTGTGGACTGACCACCGGATCGACCGTGTCCTCGCATATCGAGTGCAATGACACCGCCGAATCCCCGCAGTCCGGATACTACTTTTTGGACCCGTTCCTGCCGCCAACCGCCGGCGAACCCGTGCACAACCACGAACGCGAGTTGGTCACCGGCACCCGGCCCCGCGGTATGGGACGCGCTAATCCGTTGTCCATCAGCCGTGTACAAAGTCACCTGCTGGTCCGCGAACATCCACGTAGTCTGGCTGACGGTAGGATGGGGGAATGCGTCTGGTCCTGCTAACCCGAGCTATGGAGCCGTCTTCTGAGGTGCTGCCTGCCCTTAGCCTGCTGGCCCACCATGTGCGGACCCTGCCAGCCGAACCCACCGCCCTGCTCTCGGCACCCGACTGTGACGCCTTGATCGTTGATGGTCGCCGCGATCTCCCGGCCGTCCGCGGCCTCACCCGGCTGATCCGACAAACCGGAGTAGACGTGCCCGTGATCTTGGTAACCACCGAAGGTGGGTTATCGGCCATTCAGTGGGATTGGGGCATGGACGAAGTCCTCGTTGACACCATTTCACCGGCTGAACTCGAAGCCCGCCTTCGTCTGGCGGTATCGCGCGTGCAGGAAGTTAAAGGCGTTCCAGCGGGTGAGCCCGAGGAGATCCGCAGCGGAGAGTTGATGATTGATGAGGCGACATACACCGCCAAGCTGCGCGGCCGCACCTTAGATCTAACCTTCAAGGAGTTTGAACTCTTGAAGTACTTAGCCCAACACGCTGGTCGGGTCTTCACCCGGGCGCTTCTCCTGCAAGAGGTTTGGGGGTATGACTATTTCGGGGGTACGCGAACCGTTGACGTTCACGTGCGTCGACTTCGTGCGAAGCTCGGTGTAGAGGACGAGGCACTCATAGGTACCGTTCGAAATGTCGGATACCGATTTGTTCCCCAGCGCACCGATGACTCAACCCTTGCCACTTTGGACTCCCCGGTTGAAGCCCGCTCGACGAACACTTGAACTAGTGAGCGATTTGGAAGTAACCTCACATCTAGGTGTTGTTGAGAACGAAGAAGTCGTCGAGCTCATAGAGCGCGTCATGCACGCTGATGGCCTGCATCCGCTGTCCGAGCACGTTTGGCTCCATGTGCGCCACGGCGGCGACTCGCGTGATCAGCATTTCCTGATGCGCCGCGAGGGCATCCTCGTCGGCTATGCACACCTCGACAATACTGACGAGGTAGCAGGCCCGAGCGCCGAACTTGCAGTTCATCCACAACATCGGCGAACCGGTATCGGACGCGCCCTCGTGCAGTCGATGCTAGACCAAATACCAAACCAGCAACTTCGACTGTGGGCACATGGAAAACAACCCGCGGCAATTGCACTGGCCCGCTCCATGAATTTCATTGACAGGCGAGTGCTCTGGCAAATGCGTCGATCTCTGCGAGCGCCACTTAGTCAACCCAATTTGGCTGCCGGTATCACCCTGAGAAGTTTTAATCCCGAACTGGATATGGATTCGTGGCTCGCTCTCAATAGACGCGCCTTCGTCGACCACCCCGAGCAGGGCGGGTGGCAGTTGACTGATCTCCAGCGACGGATGCAGGAGCCCTGGTTTTCAACCGAAGGCTTCATTCTGGCGATCGCAAAAGCCACCGGCGACATCGCCGGATTTCACTGGACAAAAGTGCACGGCGTAACCGGCCATGCATCCCATGCACACGAGGACATCGGTGAGGTTTACGTGGTCGGCGTCGATCCAGCCTGGCAGGGCACCGGCCTCGGCCGGGCGCTCACCATCGTTGGGCTGCAATACCTTCGAAACCTTGGTCTTGGTCAAGCAATGCTCTACGTCGATGCAACCAACGATCCTGCGATCTCCCTCTACACCAGCTTGGGTTTTACGCGCTGGGAAACCGATGTCCTCTATTTGTTGGATGCTCGCCATTAGTTGTAAACCTAACTATGGGAGCATCAGGCCATGACCGTCAGCCAGAAGACTCCGACCAATCAGCCCGGTGCCGCGGGCCCGGACCCAACTACTAGCGTCGACCGCTTCCTGGACCGCGAATTGTCCTGGTTGGCCTTCAATCAGCGAGTGCTCGAGTTAGCCGAAGATGACCGCCTGCCGGTACTAGAACGCACAAAGTTCCTCGCGATTTTTGCTAGCAACCTAGATGAGTTCTTCATGGTGCGGGTCGCCGGGCTCAAACGCAGAATAGCCACCGGTATCGCGGTTCGAGCCGCGAACGGCAGCACCCCTCGCGAAGTTCTTGAAAATATCTGGGAGCGCGCCCACGCGATGCAGCGCGAACAATCCCAGGTTTTTCACTCAGATGTCATACCCGGACTACTCAAAGTCGGCATCGAGTTATTGCGTTGGCAAGACCTCACTGAAAATGAACGTGTCGAAATGGACCGATTCTTCGATTCGCAGGTGTTCCCGGTACTCACCCCGCTTGCGGTGGACCCATCACACCCGTTCCCTTACATCAGCGGACTTTCGCTCAATCTTGCCGTAGTGGTGCGCAATCCGGTAAGTGATACGGAGTTGTTTGCCCGCGTGAAGGTTCCCCCGTCATTGCCCCGATTCGTCAAAGTTGCAGCGCAGCGGTTTGTTCCTCTGGAAGACGTGATCGGCGCGCACCTAGATGACCTATTTCCCGGAATGCAGATTCTGCAAAATCACTCATTTCGGGTCACTCGCAACGAGGATGTTGAGGTCGAAGAGGACGACGCCGAGAATCTACTGCTTGCGCTAGAACGTGAACTCATGCGCCGCCGGTTCGGCCCACCCGTTCGTCTAGAGGTAGAACAGTCAATCGACCCGCACGTACTTGAATTACTCATGAGCGAACTTGACGTTAACGAGCACGAGGTTTTCCGCATACCTGGCCCACTTGACCTAACCGGGCTCTGGGATTTTTACGCACTCGATCGCGACGACCTGAAACTTCGAAAGTTTGTCTCAAAGACCTCACGACAACTTGCTGGTGTCGAGTCGGCTTCGGCTCCTGATGTTCTCGCCTGCATTCGTGAACGCGATATTTTACTGCACCACCCGTATGACTCATTCTCCACAAGTGTCCAGTTATTTCTCGAGCAAGCAGCGATTGACCCGAATGTGCTCGCAATCAAGCAGACCCTGTACCGCACTAGCGGCGACTCCCCCATCGTGGATGCACTCATCACCGCCGCCCAGGAGGGCAAGCAGGTGCTTGCAATCGTAGAAATTAAGGCCCGCTTTGATGAAGAGAACAACATTGCTTGGAGTCGAAAACTCGAAGAATCCGGGGTACATGTTGTTTATGGGCTCGTGGGCTTAAAGACACACAGCAAGTTGTCAATGGTGGTTCGAAATGATGGCGATCAACTCCGGCGTTATTGCCATATCGGCACCGGAAACTACCACCCCAAGACAGCTCGTCTTTATGAAGACTTCGGCCTGCTCACCTGTAGCACTTCAGTAGGTGATGACGTCGCGATGCTATTCAATGTCTTGTCCGGCTACTCAATGAACACCGAGTATGACCGACTACTTGTTGCCCCTCACTCAGTTCGCTCAGGGTTACTCGATCGCATCGATCGCGAAATCGCACACCAAGCTCAAGGTCGGCCCGCGCGAATTCGATTCAAGGTAAATGCGCTTGTCGATGAACGAGTTATCGATGGCCTCTACCGAGCGTCAGCAGCCGGAATACCGATAGAAATATGGGTTCGCGGTATTTGTTCACTGCGCCCGGGTGTACCTGGTCTTAGTGAGAGCATCCGCGTGATCAGCATTCTTGGCCGATTCCTCGAGCACTCACGATGCTACGGATTCAACAACGGCGGAGTCCCAGAGGTTTGGATCGGATCAGCCGACATGATGCACCGTAACCTTGATCGCCGGGTCGAGGCATTGGTGAAGTTGCGTGACCCGCAACACCTCAGCGAGATCAACGAGTTATTTGACCTAGCCTTCGATGCCGGTACATCAGCGTGGGACTTAAAGCCTGATGGCTCATGGACTCGTCGCACCCAGGGCGCGGACGGTACCCAACTGCGCGATTTCCAAGAAACTTTAATCGCGAGCAACCGGAGTACTTTGTGACACCTGTGCAAGTCCACCGCGAAATAGAACGCAAATTTCGGGTGCCGGCCCAGTTCGCTTTTCCCGATCTGAGCACCACCGCGGTAATTAGTGCATGGGAAGCCGGTGAGCCATTCGAGATGACGGCCGTCTACTACGACACTCCCGAACTTCGGCTCTTCCGGTGGCGGATAACAATGCGCCGGCGAGTTGGTGGCACAGATGCCGGCTGGCATCTAAAGCTGCCGGTGTCAAAGGCCGACGAATCAACGCGCGATGAAATTCAACTACCACTTGCTGCTGGTGCGCCCGGAGTGGTACCAGCAACCCTCGCTGACATTATTTCACCCCTCGTGCGAGGTGCGCAGTTACTACCCTTGGTCACGGTAGCCACGCGCCGTAGTCCTTATTTGGTCTTAGACGCGAACGGCGCTGGCATTATTGAAATCGTCGATGATCAAGTTGAGGTCTCGGAAACTGCCAATCAAACTACAACTAGTTTCCGCGAGATCGAAGTCGAGGTGCTAGATGCCGAAGACAAAACCGCACTCGCCTTAATGGGCTCAATCGTTAGTATCTTCATCAATGCCGGGGCCGTGCCCGGTTCAACAAGTAAGGCCGCGAGTGCATTTGGTGCACGCGCCACCGGGCCACCGGACATCCCGGCTATTCCAATGACTACCCGTGAGGGAGTCGCGGTCGATGCAATTCGCTCAATAATCGCCGAGCACGCTCGACATCTACTCTTTGCCGATGTAGGCGTGCGACGTGATGCCGAAGACTCCGTACATCAGATGCGAGTCGCGGCACGTAGGCTCCGCAGCACGTTACGCACTTTTGGCCCCCTCCTTGATGAAGAGTGGACGACAACGCTGACCGAAGAATTGGCGTGGATGGCCCAGGAGATGGGAGCCATCCGTGATACCGAAGTATTACTTAAGCGGCTCGTCAAGGACGCGAAGGTCCTTGACCCCAACGATCAACTAGCGCCGTCGGCAATTACCTCATGGCTGCAGGCCCGGTTAGTCAGCGCCCGAGCTGGCGCTCTTGCCGGACTTCGAAGTGACCGACACGAGTACCTACTCGAAGATCTGGTCACCGCAGCACGCGAGCCGAAAGTAAGGGATGAAGCGTACTTACCTTGCGAGGAGGTGCTACCAAAACTCATTGCGCGGGAATGGTCAGCCCTACGCAAGTCCGTAAGTGAACTACAAGAATCCACACCGAGCACCGTCTGGCACCGAGCCCGCATCAAAGCCAAGCGTGCGCGCTATGCGGTCGAGGCCGTAGCACCGATCTTCGGCCCCCCGGTGACGGCGTTCGGGCGCGCACTTGCGGAAGTCACCGAGGTTCTCGGTGACCATCAAGATACTTACATTGCCCAGCACCTGCTTGTTGAGTTGGTTAACAGATCCGATGGCCCAACTGCATTCCGGCTCGGGCGCCTCTACGCTTATGAAATTGAGCGTGAAATGGCATACCGCAACGACTTCGTCAAGCTCTGGCCAACAGTTCGCAAGGCAGCCAAGCGCTCAGGTTTGGTGTAACCAAATGTTTAGTGGTGACTTAGTCCGAGCAGCAGGGGTAGTGCTGCTGCGCGGAACCCCCGAAAATCGTGAGGTCCTCATTGTGCATCGGCCGCGACGCAGCGACTGGTCACTCCCCAAGGGCAAGATTGATCCCGGTGAGCACGTACTGGCGGCCGCCGTCCGTGAGTGCATGGAAGAGTCAAGCTACTTACCACAACTTGGTGCTCCGCTGCCGACTTTGACCTATACCGCACTAGGCCGTCCCAAGCAGGTGCAGTATTGGGCGGCGTCGGTGCGAAGCCATGAAACGTTCATTCCAAATGATGAAGTTGATGAAATCCGCTGGCTACCAGTCGAGCAGGCTCGACATCAACTCACTTATGAACACGATGCTGACACCGTTGAATCGGCAACCGCCCTACCACCGACCACCGTACCGCTGATAGTCCTGCGCCACACCCAAGCGGTGAAGCGTGCTGACTTCAAGGGCGCAAATGATGCTGCTCGCCCCCTTACCAACAAAGGTAAGTCACACGCCCACACCTTGATCCCGCTACTCGATTCATTCGGTATTAAATCGGTGCACTCCTCTGATGCAATCCGTTGCCTTGAGACGGTTACAGAACTGGTCGCATACCTAGATACCGAGGTACATCTTGAACCCCAACTCAGCGAAGCGGGCTTTGAGCAGGGCCCAAAACAGGCACGAAAGCGAATGCGGCAACTCTCATGGCACCAACAGCCGTTGGTAGTTTGCTCGCATCGGCCCGTGCTACCCGCACTCGTGAGGGCGGTAACAGCGACCTTAGATGTTGAAGTTGCCCCAGACATCTGGGATACCAAACTTTCACCCGGTAGCTTCATCGTCGTACATCGGGTATTTAACGAAGAGGAGCGCCCGCGCGTGGTAGCTGTCGAACGTCACGACCTTTATGGGCCCTAGATCTACTACAGAATACCGATAAATGCATTAGCCCGCTTGCCAGCCGAACGCACTAGGACCGCGCAAGTGCCGGCCGATCTTATTTGCACCCCCGCCTTAACCACCTTGCAGATATTGGGGGTTGAGGTACTCAACTTGGCAGTTGCCGAATACTTAAGACCAGACCACTTAACGACAGTCTTGGACCTAACTATCCGGCCAATATTTGCTGTGCCATCAACCGCTACTATCGGTGTAGACGCAACTGATACTTGCCCTTGCCCAACGGAGTTCGAGGCGCTAACAGTGAAGGTATAGGGCACACCCGGTGTTAAACCCGGCACGGCGCAGGTTATTTCGGTGGTAGTGCAGGTAGCGCCGTCCGGAGAGGCCAGGGCGGTATAGGAAGCAACGGGCGCGCCGCCATTATTGACCGACGCCGTCCAGCTAACTACCGCTTGGGCGCCCGCGACCGCTGTTGCCTGTACCCCAGTAGGCGCTATGGGTGCTGTCACCGGAAGATCAAAATACCCTCGAATCCACGGGATGAAGGTGCTGGTTCGAGTATAAATACCCGGATAATTCGCCCGTGCACACTCGAATCCGACGCTCGTTACACCCGCCAATAGGGGTACTCCAGCGACATTAATTACCAAGGGTCCACCGCTATCACCCTGACAGGTATCGACACCGCCACCTGGTGCACCCGCGCACAAGGACAAAAACCCATCAAACCCGCTGCCGTACTCACCGCAGGCGGCAGTCGGCGGCGCCAAGATCTGCACAGTTCCTTTCAACAGAGGATCACTTGTTGAGCTTCCCGTGAAATTCGCGACTCCCCAACCACTAATAGTGGCCTCAGTACCGACCGGCGGCCAAGTCGCTGGATCTTGGCCGATTGGCAGCGCGACTACCTGCGCCCCAGGCCCGGGGGCGATCGGGGTAGTTAAGTTGATCAGCGCAATGTCGTTGGCATTTGACCGTGAGGCATAGTCTGGATGCACCGCTATGCTCGCGGCACCAATAGGTGTCACCGACGCGCGCTGGGAGTTATTCGAGATCCCGCTGTACACCAACACCTGTGACGGGCTGAGCCCGTTAACACAATGTGCCGCCGTCAAAATCCAAGTACTTGAAATAATCGAGCCGCCACACTGTTTGCCACCAGCCGTGAGCAACACCTGCCATGGCACATCAGTGATGGTGGTCGGTGAACCCCCGACGATTCGAGGAGCTAAGTTTACCTCAGCGGCTGGAGCCCCGGAGGCACTTATTGATCCAATAATTCCAACCGAAAATGCCGCTGTCAGAAGCACCGCAGCCATCCGCAATCCAACGCCACTATTCGTGCTCATTGAAGTCTCTCACGAACTGGTGGCCCGCAGGTTAACAAGAATTGTCCCACGCCGGCGCCGCCCGCAAGAGCCGTCAGGAGGACATGCGGGCCGGCGGTCACGAACGAAGCCTAACCTTTCTATGCCATCGCACGATAATCATGAGTACGTCTCTATGCTCGTAGCCATGATGGTTGGCAGGTTGACCCGGGAGTGGCCACTGGAGAGCTACGCCGGGGTCCAAGTAGAGCAATTGGTGGCCCACCTAAGGCCGCTGGTAACTGTAGAAGTCCACTGCTTTGGACCCGTCCCATCACCGAGCGCACCGTCGCCATCTATCAGCAGGTGCTAAACAAATGAGTGACCTTGCCGAACATCTGACCGGTATCACCCCTGCCAAGCAGCCACATCCAAAGACGGGTTATCTGCTCTATCTTACTGCGGCCTGCCTTTTCGCCTTGAATTCAACTGTTTCAAAGTCACTCTTATTGACCGGCATTGACGCCGCACGGCTATCACAAATACGAGTTACCGGTGCGTTCTTAATCCTCGTTGTGGTTGTGGCAATTATGCATCCCACGGCGCTGCGAATCACCAAGAAAGAATTACCCGCATTGCTCGCTTACGGGGTGCTGGGCCTTGGAATGACCCAGTACCTGTATTTCGTCGCCCTCGAAACACTGCCAATCGGCGTCACCCTACTAATTGAGTTCACGGCACCGGTCATGGTCGCGCTCTGGTTTCGCTTCGGTATGAAGCAGGCAACCCGAAAACTAGTCTGGGTTGCACTCGTCTTGGCATTGACGGGCTTGGCTATGGTGGCTCAGGTCTGGCTCGGGTTCACCCTAAATGCCTTAGGTGTCACCGCCGCGTTCGGTGCGGCCATTGCACTCGCGATCTATTACATACTCGCAGACAAGCAATTACGCTCGATCAACCCACGTGATCCGATTTCTTTAACCATGTGGGGGTTCGGTGCGTCCGCTGCCTTCTGGGCGATTGTGCAACCTTGGTGGTCATTCCCGTGGACAAATCTTGCTGGCGCCGGCTTCCCGCTTGGGACTGACGGGGCCGCCATCCCAATCTGGCTACTGGTCACCGATTTAGTTGTTATCGGCACCACTTTGCCCTTTTTGCTCGTGGTCTATTCCTTGCAACATATCCGTGCCTCCCAAGCCTCGGTTATCGGTATGACCGAACCGCTCATCGCAATCGCCATCGCTTGGGTTGCCCTAGGTGAGGTAATGACGCCGGCGCAACTAGTTGGCGCCTTGGTGGTGTTGACCGGAGTTGTGCTGGCGGAACGATCCAGATAGTTCGTGAACTCAGGTCGTGGTACAAATGGTGGCATGAAATGGGTGGAAGATCCGCAGCATGATGACCTCAGGTCCGGCGTCCGCCAAGTCTGCTCTGGCTTCCCCGGTAGTTACTGGCGCGATCTTGAACCCGACACTTATCCGACGCAGTTCGTTGACGCCATCACCCAGGCCGGCTTCCTCGGCGCCTTGATCCCCGAGGAGTACGGCGGCGGCGGCGCCACATTGACGCAAGCCTCGGTGATCTTGGAGGAGATCTCCGCATCGGGCGGCAACCCGGCCGCCTGCCATGCGCAGATGTACGTCATGGGCACCGTGCTGCGTCACGGCAGCGCGGAGCAGAAACTGCAATACCTGCCGGAGCTCGCGGCCGGTCGGCTGCGCTTGCAGGCCTTTGGAGTTACCGAGCCAGGGGCCGGCTCCGAGACCACGCGGATTAGCACCCGAGCCGAGAAGGTGACCGACGGCTGGCGCATCAACGGTCAGAAGATCTGGACATCGCGGGCCCTTTATTCAGATCTGATGCTGCTATTGGCGCGAACCACCCCTTATGAGGAGTGCGCAAAACCCACAGACGGTCTCTCGACTTTCTTAGTTGACATGCGCAATGTCAAAGGCATCACCATTAACCCGATTAAGACCATGATCAATCACAACACCACCGAAGTGTTTTTCGATAATGTTGTGATCCCCGACGCGGCATTAGTAGGTCAGGCTGGTAAAGGCTTTCGCTACATCCTTGACGGCATGAATGCCGAGCGCATCCTCATCGCAGCGGAATGCATCGGCGACGGCAGGTACTTACTCGAAAAGGCCGTCGACTACGCCAATCAGCGAATCGTCTTCGATCGCCAAATCGGCTCGAATCAAGGGGTTCAGTTTCCACTAGCCAAGGCTTATGCCCAATTACGTGCGGCCGATCTCGTGCGCTTTGACGCAGCCGCGAAATACGATGCTGGATCCTCCTGCGCAAGTGAAGCGAATATGGCCAAGCTACTTGCCTCCGATGCCTCCTGGGCCGCCGCGAACGCGGCAATGGATACCCACGGTGGGTTCGGGTTCGCCGTCGAGTACGACATCGAACGCAAATTCCGTGAGACCCGGCTCTACCAAGTCGCACCCATCAACAACAACCTGGTTCTCGCCTATCTCGGGCAGCATGCCCTTGGACTGCCGAAGTCCTACTAGCCCACCCCTCTTTTTGTGCAGTGGTGAGAGTCAGATCGGCAGACCCGGCCGGTCGACTCCGACTATTTGGGCTCCACAAAAGAACCGAAACACATCCCTATCACCATGACCACCAACCCCGCTGCCACGCCAGAAACTTTGTACTGACTGTGGGCAAAGGTCTAACAAACTGGTGCCATTGACTTTCACCTCACCGAATCTAATACGGCGGGCCACCGCCATAGCCGCGTCGATATCAGTGCCGAAGACATACCCGGCTAGTCCATAAGGCGAGGCATTGGCGAGGTCAATAGCCACGTCGATGGAAGTGACGGCGTGGACGGTGACCACCGGGCCGAATAGCTCATCAACGCAGAGTCCTTCAGGCGCGTCGGTTACTACCACTGGCGGCCAGAACCACCCGGGTAAATCCGGGGCGGTCGGTACTTGCTGTGCGGTCGCGCCGCTGTGCACGAGATCATTTACCCGCACCTGTAACTGATCTCGGTGTTCTTGATATGCAAGTGGCCCCATCACCGCATCCGCATCATCGTGGGCCCCGATCACTACGCCCTCGAGTTCCGCCAGCAGGGCACTTACCAGTTGGCGCTCAAGGGCTGGCGGCACGAAGATTTTGCCCGGCCCTTCACACCACTGCCCATTGAGTTTCGTCATGCCGGTCGCAATACTTTTTGCTGCTTGGCTGATATCCGCATCGGGCATAATGATCACCGGATTGTTTCCGCCGAGTTCGAGTTGGACTGCCTTGAAATCCGCTGCCGCGGCAATAGCGATCGCCCGACCCGTAGTAACCGAACCCGTGAACGAGATACACCTAATGCGCGGATCGGTCGTCAATTGGACGCCGACATCAGCACCACCATGCACCATCTGGAAAACACCATTGGGCAGGCCAGCTGCCGCGATGGCTTCGGCGAGGACATTACAACCAAATGGTGCCCGCTCCGGGGGCTTGAGAATTACTGGCGCCCCTGCGGCAAGAGCGTACGCGCACTTTTTGGCAGCCATCGCGGCCGGCGCATTCCACGGCACCAATACGGCGGTCGGACCCCAAGGTATGCGCAGGATCTCAACCGGCCGTCCGCTTTCGCCGACCTCCTCGACCAAGGCACCGTTTTGCATCTGTTCAACCGCGTCTCGGAAGGATCCAGCCAGCGAGCCGCCAAAAAGTCGTGCGATGGAAATGACAACACCTGACCCCAGTGACTCAGCTGCACCGATGCGATCACCGCGTTGATCTAACTCATCGGCCACGCGCAGCAAAGCAGTTGCGCGGTCGACAGTGCTGAGCAGGCGCCATGACCCGAATTTATCGATTTGATCCGCAGCCGCGATGGCACGATCTACCTCAGCCGGATCAGTTTGCGCCGCTTTCACGGTGAATTCGCCGGTGGACGGGTTGGTCAACTCGATATTCAGTGTCTGGCTAGGCGGACACCGCACGCCATCGATTAGATCGAGTTGGGGTTCCATCTCAGATATTTTCAAAGTAGCGCTCGAGTTCCCAGTCCGTCACCGCGTGCTGAAAGCACTCCCACTCCCACGCCGCCGCCGACCCATACTGCTCGACAACCGCAGGCCCAAAGTGGCGCATAATGAAATCACTTGCGGTAAAGCGCTCCGCAGCGGCGCCCAGATGTTTAGGGAACTGCTCGGTGGCCGACTTCACCTGATAGGCGTCACCGGTGCGCTCCGGGCCCGGATCAATATCGCGCTCGATGCCATCACTAACCGCGGCAAGGAGCCCGGCGATCGCGAGGTAAGGGTTGATGTCGGCGCCTGGAACCCGCCATTCAACTCGCATTGAATCCGGGTCGGTGCCGAGCACCCGACAGGAGACCGTGCGGTTATCCACCGCCCAAGTGGCTCCGTGGCCGGCGAAATCACCTGAGTTAGTGCGCCGGTAGGAATTAACGGTTGGCGCGTACCAGGCCATCAAATCCGGTGCGGTTTCGAGGATGCCACCCATTACCTGACGCATCGTGTTGCTGATGTGAGCGGGCTGCGTATGGGACCACATTACTTGTGCTGCGGGCCCGGATGCCGCGAGATCGCGAAGTGACAAATGGATATGCCCGGACGACCCAACGCCGTCGGCCTGCGGTTTCGGCAGGAAGGTAGCCGACAGGCCGGCCTGCGCTGCAACATCCTTAACGGCCAACTTGAACAACACGTGGCGGTCCGCCATATCCAAGGCATCCCCGTAGGTGAGGTTGATCTCCCATTGGCCCAAGCCCCACTCACCTTGGCTCATCTCGACGTTCATCCCGGAGTCGTCTAAAACATTGCGCAGGCGCCGGAAGAATGGCTCCCAAGCGTTGACCTGCTGCACGGTGTAGTCGGAGTGAATCAAGGTGCTCGGGGTTCGTGTGTGATACCCCGCTTGCCTTAATTGATCGTAGCTTTCCCGGTAAAGATAAAACTCTAATTCGGTGCCAACGCCTGCTGCTAACCCACGCTCAGCCAGGGCTGCGACCTGCCGTTGGAGGATCCTTCGAGGGGTGATCTCCACGGGGGAACGATCGTGCTCCTCGACGATGTCGGCTAGCACGATCGCCGTGCCGTCGAGCCACGCCGCCTTGATGAGAGTCGCCATATCCGGGATCAGCAGAAAATCCCGCCAACCCGTGTGCCAACCTGCATACGCTGATTGGTATCCAATGTCTTGTGGGAGATCCCAGCCAAATGTGCAAGCAGACACCGCGACACCACGCTCCGCGAACTCGGCCAGCCGCTTCGGCGCCAGTCGCTTGCCTATAAGACGTCCATGCATATCAGGTGCGGCAACAATTACGGTGTCGAAATCTCCGGTTTGCAGATCCTGCATCGTCAACACATTCTTCATCGGGTCAACCAGCCGCCGTCTACCGCAAGTTGTGTGCCCGTTATATACGATGCGGCATCCGAAAGCAGGAATGAGGCGGCTCGCGCTATATCTTCAGGTTCGCCGACGCGTGGCACTAATAGTCGCTGACTCATAAAGGCCATGGCCTCCGGTCCGGTGATGTCGCCTCCGGTAAAGCGTGTGTTGATCGGTCCCGGTGCAATGGCATTAACCCGAATGCCCTTGGCTGCCAACTCAACGGCCAAAGCTTTGGTGAGCATCTTTACGCCACCCTTGGACGCGTTGTAGTGCACCTGACAATTACCACTTGAGGAGACCACCACTTCGGCCTCAACGGTTGTCATATTGACCATCGCGCCACCATTTTGCATGACCCGAGACGCAGCCTGAGCCACGATGAATGGGCCTTTCATGTTGATGTCGACAACAAAATCCCATTCCTCATCGGTGACGGTGTCAAGACCGGACATCGTTACAACTCCAGCGTTGTTGACGATCAGGTCGAGTCGCCCAAAGGTGTCAATGACGTCGGCTACTGCCTTTTCAACCGCACCTCGATCACGCACATCCGCGACTAAGGCGGCTGCGGAACCGCCTGCATCAGTGATGATCTTCGCTGTCGCGTCGGCAAGTTCCATTTTGATATCGACGCAGGCGACGGATGCTCCATCGTCAGCCAGTTGTCTTGCGATTGCCCGCCCGATACCTGAGCCAGCACCGGTGACGAACGCAACTTTGCCGTGATGGTCAATGATCATGAACTGCTCCCATTTGTCGATTCTGAAATAAGCCAGTTGAAAATCGGATCGACGCCTGAGTGCATTTCCGGGTGCCACTGAACGGCGAGCACTCGGTCCTGCGCGGATTCAACGGCCTCGATCGTGCCATCTGGCGCCCAGGCCACAATTCGCAGCCCGTTTCCCGGTTCATCAATGGCTTGATGGTGGTAACTGTTGACCGCCGCATTGCCCTCGTTATCAACATCGGCGCCAAGGGCCGCCCTCAGCATCGACTCCGCAGCAACCGCGACGCTGTGTCTTCGAGCCGAACGATGCTCCTGCGTTTCAGCATGTGAGAAACCATCTACCTCGGGCAGATGCTGGATCAAGGTACCGCCCCGCGCCACGTTTACCACCTGGCAGCCGCGACAGATGGCGAGAATCGGGATTCTGCTTTCAATCGCAGCTGAGACCAATCCAAATTCAAATTCATCGCGCTCCGGGTCATGCTGCGTGGATTCAGGTACCGGCTCCATGTTGTACCGGTTTGGATCAACATCCTCACCGCCACTGAGTAGTAATCCGTCAAGGTGCGCAACGATGTCGCCAGGGTTCACTGATCGCGGAATCATTACCGGGATGCCGCCTGAGCTACTCACCGCCTCGCAATAGTCAGCGAACACCCCCCACAGGTGCGCACCATAAATACCTTTTGGGATAGCCCCCAAACTACTGGCCTCAATTACCCGCGTGGTGATCCCGATGAGAGGAGCCGTCATGAGGCACCCGTCTCTCGAATTATTGCGTGTAGGTTCCGCAGGGTTTCGTTTATGTGCGCCCGAGCCGCCAAGGCAGCAGCCACCGCGTCACCATCAGCAATCGCTTTATAGATGGCGTGATGTTGCTGCCTGGTTACTTCAACTCGCTGCTCATAGGGCAAATTGTCGGTCGGCAGGAACAATTCAGCGCGGGCCCGCCGTGAGGATTCGGTCAACCGCTCATTGCGAGCCGCTGCTGACACCGCGGCATGGAATTCCCCATCGGCTTCACGAAAGGCACTGTATGAAAACCCGCCACTGATTAGCGCGGCATCTGGCAGTGCTGCGATCGCATCTCGCATCGCCTGCAAATCCGAGTCCGAGCGCCGCAGTGCCGCCAACGAGCAGATGTGCTGCTCGATGGCCGATCGAAAGTCGATTAACTCCTCCATATCCGGCAGGTTTTCTCGAAGAAGTTCCCGCCAAACTGAAGCTGGGGTACTCGGCTCGGCTACAAAGCTGCCGCCGTGAGCGCCCCGACGAGTTAGTAAGTAGCCCTCGGCTTCCAGATGAGCAATCCCCTCGCGCACGGCCTGCCGGCCAACCCCCAACTCAATTGCCAGCTGGCGTTGGGCCGGTAACCGGTGGCCAACACCCCATTCGCCGCAGGCAATGCGCTCCCGCAGATAGACCGCCACCTCTTGACCCGTCCGCACCGACTGTAACTGCCTCATGTCCATTGGTACGCACTATGAACCATTGAATTCCTGGTGTCAATCCCTTTTCCGCCCGCGATTCATGATGGCTCCAAGTACCTCCGGATCATGTTCATTAAGCCCGGGAACCGAACTTGGTGGGCGCACCCACCCGCTGATACCAAATGGTGGATCCAGGAGTTCGACCGGACCATTCTCGGTCTGTACCTCGTGAAAGTGGCCGCGCGCCCGCAACTGCTCATGCGCCCAAACCCCCGATAGCTCATTGACCCGGGCGACCGCAATGCGGCCAGCCGCCAGATGTGCCATCGCTTCGTCGCCAGAGATCAATGCCAGCCGCGCGCTTATCAAGGCTTCCAGTTCGACCACATTAGCCAGGCGATCACTGTTGGTCACAAATCGCTGATCAAAGCCTAGGCCCGGGTCGTCCATTAGATGCGTTGCCAGAGACTGCCACTCACCATCACTTTGTACCGCAATCAAAATCGTGCGCCCATCACTTAAGGCAAAAGTTCCATAGGGTGCAATCGCATGATGTCGACGGCCAGTCCGCGGCACTTGCCCGGTGCCGTAGGTCGCCGCATAAAGCGGTGCCGAGAGCCACTCTGTTAGCGCCTCAAGCATTGAAACATGGATCAATGCACCCTCGCCGGTGCGATCACGGCGCACGATCGCGGCTAGGACGCTGGTCAGCGCATACATGCCGGCAGCGATATCAGCGACTGAGAAACCAACCTTGCTCATTACTTCGTCGCCCGTCACCGAGAAGGCACCGGCCTCAGCTTGAATCCCTAGGTCATAGGCCTTGTCATTACTTCGTGGTCCATCAGGGCCGTAACCGGAAATCACACACACAATCAGGTTCGGATACTCAGCTCGCAAGGTGCCAGCATCAATCCCTCGGCCGCTAGCCGCTGCCGGCGACATATTGTGAATAAACACATCGGCGCCGGCTATCAATGCCTTAAGGAGGCGTTCGTCATCTGGGTTGCGCAGATCTATCGCCACCGACTGCTTGCCGACATTCGCCCAGACGAAGAAGGCTGAGTTGCCTTTGACTAAGGAGTCGTAGTGCCGCGCGAAATCACCCTCAGGGCGCTCAATCTTGATGACGGTGGCACCCAGATCTGCCAGTTGCCGAGTAGCGAATGGCGCCGAAATTGCCTGTTCGACCGAGACGACCACGATGCCTGCAAGGGGCGCAGAGAATTCAGTCACGGGCCACTTCCAGTAATTGGATGCCAGCGATATCTTGCATGAACCACTCAACCAAGGCATCGCAATTTCCTCGAAGTTTCGCCCCCGCCTCGCCGATGTCCCCGAGGACTTCAGCCGCCGACGTATGACTTGGTATGTGGTCCGGACCGATAGCCGCCCAGCCACTTACCAGCCCAAGATCAGCCTCGGGATGGAATTGGGTTCCCACCGCCCGGCCGGATCGAAATAGTTGAACGGCACTTGGCGTGCTTGCCAACAACTGGGCGGTATCGGGGATGATCATGCGATCCTCATGCCAAGTGAACCAAGGCCCGGCCGGAATAGGCAAAACTTCGGCTCCTGAATCCAAGTAAATAAGCCCAATCTCAGCCTCACCCACCGGCGCCGGCTCGACCTGGCCGCCGAGGGCTTCGGCAAGGAGTTGGCCACCAAAGCAGACACCCAGATATGGAATGTCCTGGTCCACAAGTTTCGCAATGTGCTCGATCTCCGGGCCCACCCACGCGCGGGCCGATGCCTCGTAGGCATTAGCGAAGGAACCGAAAGCGATCACCGCGTCGTACTCACCTGGGTCGGGGAAGTCAAGATTGGGCTCCGCCGGATCAGCAAGCACTATGTGTTGGTGTGTCTCGACGCCGCGTAGGGTCAATAGTTCGCCGATCATTCCTGGAGCAGCTTCGGGCTCATGGCTGATTAGGAGCACTCGCGCCATCTAGATAACCCCTCGATAGCGTTTGATCTCCCACTCACTTACCTGATCCTGCGGTCCCTGCCCGTGCTCCGCGAACTCGGCAGCCTCCCGGCGCTGCATGAAGACAAAGTTATCGACGAACACATCCCCATAGGTGCTGCGGGTGAAGTCACTATCGAAATTGTCTATCGCACCATAAAGATCAGTTGGCAGCCGTTGCCATTTTTCATCTGCATGCGGGTCGCCAGTAACTTGGTCCATCAAGACGTAATCATTTTCCAGCCCGTCCATGCCGGCCGCCAGACACCCGGCCAACACTAGGTACGGGTTAGCGTCAGCCGCCGCCCAGCGGGACTCAAGTCGGTTGGCAGCGCCCGCTCCAGTGATGGACCGAACACCGACCAACCGGTGATCAAGGCCCCAGGTGACCTGGGTCGGCGAGAAGGAGTAGTCCTGCAAGCGCTTGTAACCGCTGACTGTCG
Source organism: Actinomycetota bacterium (assembly GCA_027729805.1). Lineage (GTDB taxonomy): Bacteria > Actinomycetota > Actinomycetes > S36-B12 > S36-B12. Next base: position 15,868 of record JAQCEO010000008.1, on the reverse strand, counting down.
GGGTCATCACCAACTGCAATTCCATATGGTGTTTCAACAGCCCGGTTAGGTACTTGCGCATCAACGAGTTACCAACAATCGAATCCTCATCAGCTAGCGCAAACGCATTGACACCATCACGCTCAAGTGACTGATGTATGTGCATTCCGTTACCGGCTTCTTGGAGAAAGGGTTTAGCCATAAAAGTCGTGTTTATTCCATGTCTCTTGGCAACCGTGCGCACTATGTACTTGAAATAGACAGTCGCATCCGCCATTTCAAGAAGTGGCCCGTACCGCAGATTAATCTCGGTCTGGCCCGGACCATATTCCACGTTCCAGGCCTCAACTTCAATACCGGTCTTGCGCAGGGATTCGCAAATGTCGAACATGAAGTAATTCATCTCAGCACCACGTGCGATCGAGTAGCAGTTTATGTCGTCATACAACGGCTCCCACTCACAATTGAAGAAATGGCACTCAAGTTCGGTAGCGCCATTCACCGCAAATCCGACCGCCGCAAACTTCGCCAATTGCTTCTTGAGCATGTTGCGAGCGTCCATCTGGGTTGGCGTATTGGTACCCGGGTGCACGGTGTCGCACATGACGATGGCCACGCCATCGGCCCAGCCGGCCACCCGAAAACTCGACAGATCCGGCACAGCATGCATATCGGGAAAGCCATCCTCCTCATCTACCCAAGGGGTGGCGAAGATGAAGCAAGTTGGATCCCAGCTGTAGACGACATTGGCGATCGCGTACCCCGAGCCCCGCAGGAACTGACGGACCGGGATTCGCTTTCCGCGCGGGATGCCCCAGGTATCAACGATCACGCACTCCACCGTGTGAATCTGATACTCCTCGCAGAGCGCAGTAATACGGTCGCGCTCAGACGCATCCCAGCCGGACATCAAACCTCCATCTCAGGTGCCAATTGCACTTGATTGATCATTGATACCGAGATAAATGTAGTGTTCCACTAGGCCGGTAGCGGCCCTTCCATCGTATTTTCCGAATAGGGGGACAAATGCGAGCCGCCATTTTGACCGCACCGGGCACACCGTTGGCTATCCACGAAATCCCCACGCCGACCCCTGATCCCGGCGGGGTCGTTGTTGACGTACTGGCCTGTGGGATCTGCCATTCGGATCTGCACGCAGCCGCCGGTGACTACCAAACCGCCCTGCCTATTACCTTGGGCCATGAGGTTGCGGCAATGCATCCAAAACTTGGCCCGGTCTTGGTTTATGCCTGCTGGGGTTGCCGCAAACCGGGTTGCTGGGCCTGTTCCTCAAAGCAAGAGATGATCTGCCCCAATGCCACCGAAGCCGGGCTTTTTCGCGATGGCGGGTATGCCGACAAGATGGTGGTCCCAGACGAGTACTACCTCATCCCCATCGGCGACCTTGACCCGGCGCGCACTGCACCTCTGGCATGCGGTGGCCTCACCGCTTACCGAGCCGTCGACCACACCCTGACCACCTTAGCGGCGGCCCAACATCCCCGTGCACTTGTTATCGGAGCCGGTGGCCTTGGCCAATTCGGCATCCAATTTGCCAAGATTCGCTCGGCTGCCCAGGTTGTTGTTGTTGATGCCTCACCAAAAAAGCGAGCGCTCGCATTGACACTAGGCGCGGACGTGGCCGTCGCACCCGGTGAAGTCGAGGGCACCTTTAATGCGGTGCTCGACTTTGTTGGAGCCGAGCAAACCTTGCAGACCGCACGTGACCACGTGGCGCGCCAAGGGATAGCTGTCGTGGTCGGACTTTACGGCGGGTCGATTCCCTTCGGGTTCGGTTTGGTGCCGCATGAGGCGCGGTTCATGTCATCGATTTGGGGCACTCGAGCTCAACTTGCTGACTTGGTAGCTTTGGCGCAGCACCACGACCTGCACTCCGAAATCGAGATTATCGCACTCGAGGACGCCCAGTTGGCCCATGACCGACTGCACCGAGGTGAGGTTTCCGGCCGTTTCGTTATCGTCCCAGGTGTCCCCGGTGACGCTCGATACCCTGCTCAAAATCACTGACCCGGAGATTTGTGAATCCCGAATACCCAAGCAACTTTTACTCGGTTAAGGCGGCAGTCACCTGTTGCCAAACTCGAATACGACGTCAAGCCCTACTGGGCCATCACTCACTACCGGGACAGTGACAAGTTCGTCATCTGGTACTCGTCGGCTAACTTCAATGAGGCGATATTTGTTAATCCGCTGACCTTCGATATATCGCGTCCGGTGCAACCCAAGCAGGTTGCTTTCGGCGCCCAGGGCCCCCACCACTGTCTGTCTTGAGCAGCTGCAGTCTCCTCTGGGTCGGATCGAACCTGCCTCATGCCGCGCCCGCAGCCTACTTTTACCAACGCACCTGAAGCGCGGTGGGCGCACGGAACTCCCATCCGGTGAAGACGACAGGCTCCGTCAACTCCAGATCGGGCATGGCATCAACAAGTACGCGAAGGCTAATTCGCTCTAGGTCGCGCGCGAACTGGTGCCCCGCACAAAAATGGGGGCCATACCCGAAAGATGCATTGGACTGCCTCGGCCGACGAATATCGAAGCGAGCCGGATCCTCAAAGAGCGACTCGTCGTGGCTCGCACTAGAAACCACCGCCGACACGAGGTCCCCTTCGGGAATCAAAACGCCACCGATTTCGATGTCCTTCACCGCAGTCGCCTGCATGGTGCCGATAGGAGCCATCCATCGCAGGGCCTCGTGAACAACATCATCCCAAGCGTTCGGGTGTTCGCGCACATAGTGCAACTGATCTGGATTCATCAGCAGTGCGGCAAGACACGATGCAGCGCCGTGGCCTGGCTCCTGCATTCCGCCCAGCAGGATCACTTTGATCGACGGCAGCAGCGCATCAATCTCGCGGAAGGATCCCGCGGAGCAACCGTGTGTGAGCATCGATGAAATCGCAGAATCATCCGGCTGCCTCTGCCACCGTCGCATGATCGGGCGCAGCTCTTCGTCGATGTCAGCGGCGACCTCGTCGTTCGCAGCCTGCTTTATCGGATCGCTCTCAAAGTTCGTAGCACCCTGCGAGAGTCCGTGGAACCATTGCTGTAGTCGCTCCGCCGAGAGATGGCCGAGCCCAAGAACCTCAGCGAGGGCGAGCACACTGATCGGTTCGAAGTACTCAACAACCAACTCCGCAGCACGTGTCGGCTTTGCCTGCAGCTTCTCCAGATAGCCCATTGCGATTGGGGTCACGAGGTCATCTATATATTCGGCTACCTTACGTGGACGGAACTTCTCGTCCAAGGTGTGACGCAGTTCTAAATGGTCCGAACCATCCATCGTCATGAGGGTTCGCCCGCCGAAGGACCTGTCTACGGGAGACTCCGGTGCTTCCGCAGTGAAAAACTCGGTCCGTTTCGTGACGAACTCGACGTCTTCAGCCCGCGTAACGAGCCAACAGTTAACGGCCGGCACCCAGGCCACTGGCTGCTCGGCACGAAGTCGAGCGTAGATCGGGTAAGGGTCGGCATCGAGGTCCTCGACGGTGATTGTGTCGGCAAAGGAGGTCATAGACCAATCGTCGATCAATTGATAAGTTTTTGGGGCGGATTTATGAAGTTGCCCGCCCTTATTTCAACCTGAACCGCTGCAGCTTGCCGGTCGCCGTCTTCGGTAGGTCGTCAACGAATTCAATCTCCCGCGGGTATTTATAAGGTGCGATGGAGGCTTTTGTGAAATCCTGCAACTCGTGCACCAGCCCCTCGGAGGCGGTAGCGGTCGGGGTAAGTACCACGAACGCTTTAACGATCATCCCCCGTGCCTCATCCGGCTTACCAACTACCGCAACCTCCTGAATAGCAGCATGTGCCAGGAGCGCGGACTCCACTTCAGGTGCCGCGATGTTGTAACCACCCGAGACGATGATGTCGTCGGCACGGGCCTGGTAGAAGAAGTACCCATTTTCATCCTTGACGTAGACGTCACCGGTCACGTTCCAGCCAGCACTCACATAGTCTTGTTGCCGATCGTCATTTAGATACCGGCAGCCGGTTGGCCCTTTGACGACAAGGCGCCCGGGCTGCCCAGGGAGCATCGAATTGAAATCGTCATCGACCACATCCGCGAGATACCCTGGCACCGCCTTACCGGTTGACCCCGGCACGATATCTTGCCCGGTTGCCGAGATGAACACGTGCAGCATCTCGGTGGCACCGATGCCGTCGACCAGTGACTTCCCGGTAGCCGCGTGCCATGCCCGCCAAGTTGGCTCCGGCAGGGTTTCGCCGGCCGAAACACAGACCCGAAGGCTGGATAGATCTACGTCCCCGACACTGGGCAACATGGCCCGATACGCGGTCGGCGCCGTGAAAAGGCAGGTGACGCGATGGTGCTCAATGGCTTTCAGGAGCAGTGGCGGGGCCGCTGACTCAAGTAACAAAGCACATGCGCCAAATCGCAACGGGAAGATCAGCAATGCGCCCAGCCCGAAGGTGAAGGCGAACGGCGGGCTGCCCGCGAAGATATCTGCGGGAGTTGGTTGCACTATTGACGCGCAAAAAGAGTCGGCAATCGCCAGCACATCTCGATGAAAGTGCATGGTTGCCTTAGGTTTGCCAGTTGTGCCGGATGTGAATGCCAGCATGCAAACATCATCAGCTGCGGTGTCGACGGGTATGTGGACATCAGCTGCATCTACTACCAGTTGCTCCAGGTCCTTGGCCTGGCAACCGCCATAGGTCACCGTTACCCCGTGAAAGTTGGAGACAGTGGCCCAGTCATCGACAAAACGGTGATCAACCAGGGCGAACTGCACTCGCGCGATGTCGACAATCTTCTCCAGCTCCCCGGTGCGCAGTAATGGCATCGTGGTTACCACGACGGCGCCGACGCGAATTACTGCCAGCCAGGTGATTGCGAGCCAAGGGTTATTCGGCCCACGCAGCAAAACCCGGTTGCCGGGTACTACCCCCAGGCCCACCAGCACATTCGCGGTTCTTTGCACGCGGTCAGCGATTTCGTCATAGGTCCAAGACTGCTGCTCATCAAGGAGAGCGCAGTTCAAGCCACCGAATCTTGCTATCGATCCGTCCAGTAGCTCCGCCGCACAATTAAGTCGAGCCGGATAGCGCTCGGTCAACCAGGTTTCGTTGAGCTCGGGCCATTGGTCAGTAGGGGGAAGATTGTCGCGGGTAAATGAATCAAGATGCGCCGACGGGGCCAAGGTCATGGTGTTATCACCTCCTCAGAATGGCATAGGGAAGGGGCGGGCCCATCATGCGCCCGCCCCTTTCCGTTTCGCTAGTGATTAGCTAACGAAGTTTCGCACCGCGTCGTAGTTCTCGCTCTTCTTGCGCAGTGCGCCCACAATTAGGCCCACCACGAAGAGCACGAACGGCGACAGGACGAGAATCCAGCCGGTCGCGTTCATCTCCCATGGGCCACCCTCACCCGAGGCAGTGCCCGAGAAGAGGTTGAACCGGCTCATGAGCATGTACTCACCGACCGCGAGGCCGATGATCGCGAGGACCGGTGCGATCTTGGTGTGCCAAATCCGGGTGTCCTCCTTGGTGCGTTGGAAGTAGACGATCACCGAAATGCTGACGAGGATCTCCGTCAGAACGATCGCGATGACAGCCACGCCGCCGAACCAGTAGAAGATGTTCAGGATCGGATCCCAGGCGAAGATGATGCCCACGATGATCAGGAGCAGAGCGAACACCGTGACGAGGCTGGTGGAGACATGCGGCGCCTGGAACTTGTTGGTGCGATCCAGCGCCTTCGGCAGCACACCCGAGCGCCCCATCGCGAAGAAGTAGCGGGCTGCGGAGTTCTGCATCGCCAAGCCACCTGCGAAGAGCGAGGTAATGACGACCCATGAGAAGACATCTGCGAGCCATACGCCCACGAGATCGGTGGCAGCACCGAACAGCACCGCTGACGGATCCGACAGCGGAACACCGTCGATCGCGGTGATCTCGAAGACCTTGTTCTGAATGTCCGTGGCGCCGAGGTAGGTGACCAGACCGAAGCCGACGATCGCGAACAGCGCGGTGATCGCGATGACCGAGATATAGGTGGCCCGGGGGACCGTGCGCTTGGGGTCCTTGGACTCCTCGCCGTAGATCGCGGTGGCCTCGAAGCCGATGAAGGATGCGAGGGCGAACGCGAAGGCGATACCCGCGCCGCCGGTAAGACCGCCCTCCATAATCGCTGCGGGGCTGAACGAGGCAGCCACGTTGACACCCTCGGGTCCGCCGTCGGCGAGTGAGGCGATGCCGACGATGAGCAGGGCGAGAACTTCGACAGTGAGCAGCACGCCGAGAACCTTGGCGCCGATCTCGACCGATGCCACTGAGAGTGCCCAGATAAGCACGACGATGACGATCGCGTAGATCCACCACTCGAGCGATATGCCGAACTTGGCCTCAAACTGGAACTTCATCTGAGCGGCGATGAAACCGATGATCGCCCACTGCACCGTGAGGTAAGCAACCAGTGACGCAAATGCGGATCCCACACCTGGCACGATGCCCAACCCGCGGCCCACGTATGCAAAGAAGGCGCCGGTGTTGGTGACGTACTGGCTCATGGTGGCGTAGCCGACACTGAAGAGCAGCAGCACGATGCCAACGGCGAGGTACATGCCGGCCGCACCTGCGCCGTCACCAATGCCGATGGCGACCGGGAACGCACCCGTCATTCCCGCCAGCGGTGCAGCTGCGGCGACGACGAAGAAGACGATTCCCCAGAGTCCGAGGGTGCCCTTCCTCAAACTCGTCTGCTTGGCCTCTGGGTCGCCAGCACCGAGATGCTTATCAGATTCCGGCAGGTTATCTCTTTGGGACATGTTTCCTCCGATGATGTCCGCATTCGGTCATACGGGGCCGAACGATATACTGATCTTTGGGCTTGCGGGTTGCTGAGTCAAGCGACATGGCTGCGTTTTCTGAATTTTTTCCTAGTTTTCGTAAAGCCGGGCCTTGCCAATGCGCTCCAAAGCCACCTCGGCGCTCCACGGGAGCATGGTTGAACCTAGCCGGGAGTCTCTGTACATGCGCTCTAGGGCTAGGTGCTTAAGCATGGATTGACCACCACAAACTCGAACCGCCAGCCGCGCTACATCGTTTGCCGTCTCCATGGTGGTGTACACCGCGGCCCAAGCCGAAATCATCTTTGACTCATCTGGATCAAGTACCGCGCTGTCGACGGCGCTGTAAAGCAGCGCGCGACTTTGTTCGAACTTGATCTGCATTTCCGCCCAGCCAATCTGCTTGATTGGGTTGTCGCGACGACCCGTACCTTTGGCTGCCCCTGCAAGTTCACCGCGCAGATAAAGGTGGGTGAAATCAAGAATTCCTTTGGTTACACCCAAATATGATGGCGCTAAGGACATGAAGAGGAACGGGTATCGATTCGCGGCTTGGTCGTACAGACCACCGGGCAGCACTTCATCCTCGGCATCAACATAAACATCCTTCAGGAGCAAGGTGCGCGAAACCGTGCCACGCATGCCAAGTGGATCCCAGTCGTCGACGATCTCGACACCTTCGGCATCGGTGTGCACCGAGAGTAAGCGCAGGAAGTCCTCGCCGGGCACCTGGCAGGTGACGTTGTACCTGTTTGCCGCGCCACTTAACGATGCGAAGATCTTCCGCCCGGTTACGCGGTATCCGCCACCCTCCACAGGCACAGCCGTGGTCGCTACACCTGCAAGTGCGTTGGGGTTTAGCCCCTCGCTGAAAGGTTGGGAGTGGATTATGTGGTTCTCAACAACATCGCGGAACATGCGCGCACGACGCCGCTCATGGATCGCGCGTTGCTCAGTGCTCATCTCAAGTAGATCGCTGACCTGACCGGCCCACAGCATCGTCGCGTTATGCATATTAAATGTCAGCGCGGTTGCGCCGCAGTGTCGCCCAATCTCCTCCGATACTCGCACGTAGTCCGAGTAGGTGGCCCCCATGCCGCCGTATTCCTTTGGCACGCACAGTGCCAAGAAGCCGGCATCGCGTAGGTCAGCGAAATTCTCGAAGGGGAAGACGGCATCTCGATCCACGGCAAATGCCCGTTCGGCAAACCTTGGCCCCAGTTCGGCGATGGTGGCAACCATCTGATCCCGAGTCAGGTTGGACGGAGCCGAACTTGGTGCTCCGGTGGCGGCGCTGGCACCCTCATGGGGGGCGATTGTTGAAATTGTGGACATGGACAAAGAATAGGGCACAAACCCAATTTGTCAACACTGTTGACATAATTAGTTTGGGTGCCCTAGGTTTCGCGGATGCGCGAGGATGACCTAGAGATGGAAATTCCCGTGGACGTCGACAACCTCCCCACCGCGTGGCGCGAGGCCGGTAGCGGCCCGGTTGCCGTCTTCTTGCACGGACTCGGCAGTGGCCGCACCGGCTGGCGGCCGCAACTGGCCGAGCTCGCTGACCTGCGCCGATGCGTGGCTTGGGACGCTCCCGGCTACGGGGCTTCGGCTCCGGTCGATGAGCCGACTTTTAGCGCTTATGCCAAGCGGGCTGCTGAGCTAGTCGCGGAAGTCTCACCCGGTGCACCGGTTGACTTAGTCGGCATGTCCTTCGGTGGGATGATCGCGCAGTACGTAGCCGCTACTTATCCGCAACTCGTTCGCACCTTGACCTTGTTGTGCACGAGTCCGAAGTTCGGACTTGATGGCACCGACCCGGTCCAGTGGCGCGCCGCTCGACTCGCAGGCCTTGACACCGCTGGCTCACCCGGTGCCGCCGCACCATTTATTTTGCCCAGCTTGGCCGGTCCCGGTGGTGCGCACGTGGTGCCGGAGGCAATCGAGTCAATGGCACGGATCCCGATGGCCGGCCTACTCACGGCGCTTGAAACCATCGTGGCGCATGATTCGAGGGCCATTTTGTCGGGCATCACGGCACCGACGGTTGTTCTAGTCGGAGCGCATGACACCGAGACCCCGCCCGCGTATGGTCAGGCCATCGTCGATGGGATCCCTGGTGCCCGCCTGGCAATTATCGACGGTGCCGGACACCTACTCAATCTGGAAGCGCCAACCGAAGTCAATGCAGTAATCGCTCAACATTGGGAGCGGATATGAGCCGTCACGCCCCGAGTGAATGGCGCTGGATCTCGCGTTTTGCCGATCAATTCAAATTGTCCGGGCTCGGTGCCGGTGACGAATGCGTGGTGCTCTCTGAAAGTTCAAGCCGACCCGAGTTGGTGGCTACTGCGGTATTAGCAGCGGAGTCACTAGGTGCCCGCCCCTTCGAGATTGTCATGCGCAGCCCGGCCAATGAAGGGCCGGTCGCGCTTCGGTCCACGGGGACTTCACTCGCACTCGGTGGAATGTCAGCAGCAGTGACAGCGATTTCTTCGGTGTCCTTCGTCATTGATATCACCCAAGAAGGCTTGCTGCACTCACGTGAATTGCGCCCGATCCTTGCAGCCGGTTGCCGCGTTCTCATGATTAGCAATGAAAGCCCCGAGGTATACGAACGGTTACGTCATAACCCTGAGGTTGCCCAACGCATCACCGAGGCGCACGATCTCATGACTCGCTCGAAGATCATGCGCGCCACCAGCGATGCTGGAACTGACCTCACAGTCGAACTTGCGGACGCGTTCACCGCCGGCTCTACCGGTGTGGTCAGCGGCCCTGGATCAATAGCGCACTGGCCCGGTGGGCTCGTACTTGCCTTCCCCGGCCGCAACCGGGTTAACGGCACCGTGGTCCTTGCACCCGGCGACGTCAATCTGACCTTCAAGCACTATGTGCAGTCGCCAATCACTTTCACAATCGAAGACGATTACGTGGTCGATATTGCGGGTAGCGGTTATCAAACCGACATGCTGAAGTCGTACATGTCAGCCTTCGATAAGGATGCATACGCGACCTCGCATGTTGGTTGGGGAATGAACCCAGCGGCCCGTTGGGATTACCTCGAGTTGTACGATCGCGCCCAGCACAACGGCACCGAGGCTAGGGCTTTCGAGGGCAACTTCATGTACAGCACTGGAGCCAACGAGAACGCCGAAAGGTTCAGTGTTTGCCACTTTGATATCCCGATGCGCAATTGCAATGTTTATCTTGACGATCACCAAGTGGTCGCTGCGGGTGCGCTGAGCGGAATCGCGAAGAAGGGCGCTAAAGCGTGACCGATCAAATTGATGTGGTCTTCCCTGATTTGCTCGGACTGTTGCACGGCAAGACGGTGCCCAGCCATCGTGCTGATCACCCGACCCATTACGCGATCACAGTCATGGTGCAGGGCCTTGACCTTGAGTTTTTGGACACCGACACCTATTCGACAAGTGCTGGGTTCCCCGATATGGAAGCAAGACTTGACCATGAAACGGTGCGGCCTTGGCTCGGGGATCGGCGAATTGGCCTTGCGCACCTGCACCGCGCCGACGGTCGCGATCTCCCCCTGGATTCCAGGCGGCAGCTTGCAAGGATATGTGACCAGTGGCGCGCCCTCGGTCTTGAGCCAATTGCCGGGTTCGAGCTGGAATTCTTCCTGCTCCGCTCACGTAAGCCATTGGTTAAGTTGGATGTACCCGACCACCGGGTTTATGGCATCGGTCCCGGCGCCGACCCCACCGGCACCCTCGAAGTAATTGCGGCCGCCGCAGAGCGCGCCGGGCTGCAGGTCGAGGGCGTCAACAGTGAGTTCACACCCAGCCAGGTAGAAGCGGCATTGCATTACCAGCCAGCTCTTACCGCCGCCGATAATGCGTCACTCTTCCGTGAACTCGTTAGGCAAATCGCAACATCACGCGGTATCGACACCACCTTTATGGCCCGACCATTTGGTGATGCGGTTGGTAGCGGCTTACACCTAAATATGAGCTTGACTGACGTAGCCGGCCGCAATGCCTTCATTGACGCCGGTGATCAGCACGGCATCTCAGCGCTATCGCGGCATTTCATTGCGGGCCTACTTCATCACCATGAAGCCCTCGCCGCATTTGCCGCGCCTACCGTCAACTCATATAAGCGACTCACCCCCGGCATGCTCAGTGGTTACTGGGCCAACTGGGGTTTGGACAACAGGATCTGCACCGTGCGGGTGCCCGGGCAGCGCGGCGAAGGCACGCGCGTCGAACACCGCATGGCTGACGGAACGGCATCTCCGCATCTGCTGGCCGCTGCACTTTTTGCCGCCGGCTTGCACGGCGTGCGCGAGAAAATGCCACTTGCTGACCCGCAGGTTGGGGATGCTGATCAAAAGCCGAATACCGACCGACATGTGCCATCGTCGCTGGCCAACGCACTGGATGCACTTGAGGCTGACACTGAACTTCGGGCATTCTTCGAGCCCGACATCATCGAGGTTTATGTCGGACTAAAGCGCAAAGAGTGGTCGCGCTGGGAAACGGCCGTCACCGATTGGGAGCAAAGCGAGTACGCGCGCGTCTACTAGCCACTCCGAAATCCCATTGAGGCGGCATTGTCAAGCTGTGTGGGGTGATGGATAGGTGCCGGTCAGTTTCGTCACAAAACATCCGTGAGCTTAAGCGATCAAGGGACCTCAATGAAGATCTCGTCGTTTTTTGATAGTTGGGTTTTGGGGGTTGGTGGTGGGTAGACGGGCGCGGGTATTGGCGGATGAGCATTGTCATCATGTGACTGTGCGTTGTAATAATCGGGATTTTTTGTTGCATCGCAGCCAGTGTCGTGATGTGTTACTTGGTGCGGTTTTTCGGGCTAAGGCCAGGTATGACTTTGAGGTACATGGGGTGTGCACGGATTGTCGTAAGGGTCAATACAAAAGGTCTGGAATCATGATCCAATCAATCGAATTTCAAAACACAATCAACTTGACCCGGGGTTGTTAACAACCGACCCGGGGTACATATATATGTAAGGCTGCTATAAACGTGAGTGATATTTCGCTGTGGTTGCGCCACCTAAACTCCAACTGGCCTCAAACACCTTGACAAACACCGACCCGGGCCTTGTTTAAACGGCCCCGGGTATCGATGTATGTATCACCGGGAAAATCTTCACCAGATTAATAGATGAAAGTCAGTGTTATTGGTTAACCTAAACAAATACAAATGAGACAAGGATCGGGAGCAAGAACCATGCATGCAGCATTTACCACCGAAGAGTTCGAAGTCACCCTTCTCACGGACGCTGATTCTGACATCAGTTGGAAAATTACCGCTGAGACACCTGAGCAGGCATTAGATGAGAACAACCCCTCGGACGATGAGAACGATTCACCAAAGCAGACAACCCACCCGCCTCATACCGAGACAACCAGGAATGAACCGTCTGACGCGACACCCCAAACCTTCGCGCCACCTCCACAACAGACTCGCCATCATGGATAACCAAAGACTGAATCTGCCTTTATCCGCTGCATAACTGGTTCCGGAAACATCAGCTAGTGCTGGTGTTGGCTGCACCCAGGCAAGTACAGCCCTCTTGTTTTTACCAATTGCACTTCCATCGACCACCGTGCGCACTCGAACCGTGAACTCCGCGGTGGTGTCAGTTCCTGCCCAGCAGGGAAAAACTTTCTTGGAATTCATGGCTTGGGGTCGGGAAACCCTGGAACCCGGCTTTGACCCTTTGTACAAAAAAGATATCGTGGTCTGGGCATTGAGATTTGCAAACTGGTCACCATCTATTTCAAAGTATCCTGGTTCCAGCGGACCACTTTTAGACGTGAATGTGACTGAACCGTTTTTAATTGTGGCCGGCGGAAATGTGTATATGCCTGAGTCTGGAATGTAATAGATTGTGCAACCTTCATAGTTAACACCAACAAAGTTCAATGTCACTTCAGCACTAGGAGCGGCTGATGCAGTCGGGGCAAAACCGACAAGCCCCAGTACAACTGCTGCGGGTATTGCCACAATTGAAATTCTCTTGGCTCACATGTTCATTTATCTCCCTTTGTCATGTTCGACCCCACACTTGTCAAACTGCGAACGATTCTTTGAATCTGCCGCACGGTCAAACCCCCGGTGACGATTTGGGCGGTGGTGGTTTCGGCAGCCTCTCCTTTGGCCGGTAGAACAACCCACGTTTCGCCCATGGACTGTCGCAAAACTTGCCGAGGTGTGGCGGTGGAACCTCTTCGGCAATCGCTGTCGCCCACCGCATTCTCGTTTGGGCAAAAAGTTGTGATAGTCACTTTTTGCCTTTTCGCTCCGGCAAACTTAACGTTGAAAGTGGCAACCACAAGCTGTGGTTCCAACGGATCATCGCAGGCCTCGGACTGGGTGATCACCAATGCCGGGTTTTTCACTTTGCCGAATTCACTCGTCACAAAATAAGTGCACCCGCCTGGATTAGGGCCGGCATCCCGGAACTTACCTAGAGTCACTTTCGCAAGCGGTAGGCTTGCGGTGAATGTTGGGTTGTACAGCGTGAACGGTACCTTCTCGGCTGCAGTCTGAAGTTCACTTAGATGGTCAGCAGCCAACGCCCCGGGGGCAAAGGTCAGCGATGCCCCCACAAGTAGCGCCCCCGAAGTTACGGCCATGATGCGTTTGCCAAATGACAATGTGTTCACGTGAATCCTCCAGAAGTGGGGTAGCGCAGGGAGCCATTTTGCTGGCACTGCACAGTAGCGTACTTTTCTGAAGAAGTCATGAGCATCGGAAATTCGGTCGGTTAAGTGGGTTCCGCGATTTAAAAATCTTCCGATCGATTTGCCCGTGATTGTTCTTTTGACGGCGCTTGCTCTCCTTCAGTTGGCTGAGCCTGCATTGGCGCCTGTCTTACCCAGAAAAGCACGAAGGTCGCCAGCGAAATCATGGTTGCAATTTCCACCCAGAAAAACACCAATATGTCGATCCACGACCCCAGCGGTACTCGTCACTAATGATGGGTGTGTATTTGGATCCTGTGAGTGCAGCCGCTGAGGCTCGCTCTTCTTCAAGGTCATCCAAGTATTTGAGAAACAGAATCCATGAGGACTGTTCCACATAGTCCAGTTCGGTGGAGCAACCAGCGTCTTTGTGCAGGATGTCATCGACTGCTTTGAAAGCATTCTCGAACACAATTGACCCCCCTCATTAGTGGCTCTGAGTGTAGTTGCCCACGGAGGAGGAACTGGGCGCTTGCCCTGTTTCTCTCGGAAGTCTTGAAGCGAGGCTGATGCCTCTCCCGCTTCTCTTCGTTTTCAAGGATTTAGTAGGGCCGGATTCCCCTCCCGTGGTTTCTGCATTGCCTCTGTTCAGGACCTTGTTATGCCTGCAAGTCGATTGTGTGAACTCCTTAACGTTTCCGACGGCTGATGCAGTGAAGACCAAGGGTCGTAGCGAAGAAGCCTTGGAGGAAACGTCCGGGAGACTTCCACGAACGTAGTGAGTGGTGACTCCCGATAGTCATTGTGTTCTGGGGTTCTTTAAGTTGATGTTGTATCCGTAGGTGTCCCATACTGCGGCGCTCTTTGTGGAGCGCAGACAGGAGTTATTGACGACTGGCTGCATTTAAGGGCCGTTGCGCTTGTGGCTCCACGGCCTCGTTAAACAATACGGACGGGAGGCCTATAGCCGACCGGTCGTGTTGTGTCCCGGTTGTGTCCCACCTGAGCCTTTGCGAAGGCCTGAATCGCTCTGGGTTTTGTTCCTAGTGTTTTACGAGGGCACCGGTTGGTGTCCTCGCTTGTTGTGAATTGTAATAGTCGTTCTCGTATTCGACGGGGGTTTGGTAGTTCAGCTCTGAATGCAGGCGTGAGTTGTTGAACCACCAGACCCATTCCAGGGTGGCTAGTTCGACTTCTTCAATGCTGCGCCAGGGTTTGCGGGCTTTGATCAATTCGTTTTTGTAAAGCCCGTTGATTGTCTCGGCCAAAGCATTGTCATAGCTGTCACCGACGGAACCAGTTGATGCTTGAATTCCCAGATCAGTTAACCGATTGGAGTATGCCAATGATAAATATTGGCTCCCATGATCAGCGTGATGGATCAGTCCCTCTAGATTTCCTTGGGTGAGCCACGAGGCCATGTCGAGTGCTTGCAAGGGTAGAGATTCAGTCGTGAGTCGTGATGACACATTCCAGCCAACTATTTTGCGGCTATACACATCGGTAACAAAAGCCACGTAGGAGAAGCCAGCCCACGTGGGAACAAACGTAATATCAGCCACCCACAATTGGTTGGGCCGTGTTGCGGTGAAGTTACGTTTGACCAGGTCAGGGAACTTCACATCCAACTTCGATGACACGGTCGTGCGCACCGTTTTCCCACGTGTCATGCCACGCAGACCAGCTTTGCGCATCAATCTGCCCACCTGGTCCCGACCAATTTCCCAACCCGCTCGACGCATCGCTGCATGCATTTTCCGAACCCCATAGACCGAATAGTTGGATTCGTGAAGGCGCGCAACTTCACCGATGAGAAGTTCATCTCGAACACTTCGAGCCGACGCTGGACGCTTTTCCGCGGCCCGGTAGCCCCTTGACGTGATAAACCCACCCTCCGTGGCACCTAAAGTGACACAGATCCGCTCGACCCCGAAACGATCTTTGAAGACATCAATGAAACTGATCATTTCGTCGTGGGGCGGTCGAGTTCGGCTGCAAAAAACGCTGACGCGCTTTTCAAGATCTCGTTCGCTCTTCGTAATTCGGCATTCTCTCGCCTCAACCGTCGAATCTCATCATGTTCCTGCGCAGACAACCCAGGACGTAAACCCGAATCGACTTCACTTTGACGTTTCCACCGGCGGATCGCTTCGGGAGAAATCCCGAGCTTTGTCGCGACTTTCTTCATCGCCGCGAACTCTGTTTCATGCTCAGGCAGCGACTCTTCAACCATGCGAAGAGCCCGCTCCCGAAATTGCTGCGGATACTGACGTGGCATAGCCCCATCCTCCTATAAAAGGCGGAACTAAACCCAGGGCGATTCACTCTCCGTAAACAACTGGCCCCCAACCAACAGCGGTCAGGGGCCAGTAACAGGGTTTAAACACCC
>JAQCEO010000007.1 GCA_027729805.1 Actinomycetota bacterium | reverse complement strand
AGCCGAGTTCTTTGAATACACCGACAGCACCGAGTCCGTTGAACGGTACGACAGCTTGGATAATCCACCGCTCACAATTGCCGCCGATCCACCGTCACGACTTCTTTTCCTTGGTAAGTGAGAACTTGGCCTTCTCGCTCTTGACGTCACCATTTCTAGCGATGAGGTCATAACGCCCCTGTTTTGCCAACTTGCCGTCACCCGGGCAACTCTTTTGGGTGGTTTTCCCATCCCAGATGATACTAGAAGCAACTTTCTCACCCGGCTTTAGGACCGCGATCTTGCTCTTGTTGCTCGCATTGCAGTCGTCACTCGACCAGACGTGGTACCCGCCCGACGTGATCTCCAACTCATTGGCTTTAGGGCCAACGTCACGCAAGCAGGAAACGTCACCGATATTGCCAATTGTCAAAGTCAGTTGCGGGGTGTCACCGACAACATATTTGCTGGAATCGCTACTCGCTTCGACCACGATTGCGCTATCTGTGCAGTCAGTTGGCGTCGCAGGCTCAGCCGAGGCTGTTGCAGGAGTCGAGGGCGCGGTCGAAGGTTGAGCAGTTGGCGCCACGCCGCCTGATGTCAAATCCGTGCCAGCTGACCCGCGGCCGGTGATGAGCCAGTACGCACCGATGACCAACGTCAGCACCGCTAACAAGATGATGCCCCGGCGCAGCCAGTAGACCCAAGGGGGCTCCGGCCCCATCGGGTGCACAACTCCGCTCACCTGCCAAACGGTATCGGTCCCCCAGCCCGCAGGTGCAACCATCCGGGTGCACCTTGGCCCAAAATCGGCTGAATGCGGGTGTTTTCGCGGCGAAATCTTGATTTTTAGTCGGTTAGGAGACCGAAATGCGCGCCTACGTAATCCGGGCCACGGCCGTTAGGTGGGGTGTTTAAACCCCGTTGCTGGCCCCTGACCGCTGTTGGTTTGGGGTCGGTTGTTTGCGGAGAGTGGACTCGAACACTCTAGGTGGCAGCAGCGCGGGGCAAGGGACACTGGTAGCAGGCGAACAAAGTTCCTGGCACCAGCGGAGAGCACCTTAGGGAGCGCTCTTAGCCCAAGCCGGTCGAACTCTCCCGCGACAGCACCTGCCTATCATCAGCGCGCACCACTTGGCGCTGCCCCAACGGATCAATCAACTGCACATCAACCCACACTTGATCGGCACTTAGGCCCACTGCTGGGCAACTGATGTTACGGGGGGTGGTTACCGACGCGCCCACATAAACCGTATCGGAGTCCTCAGCAAGTGAAATATCCACCACATCGTCGGCACATAGGCCACCGGCGGGTAGCGCAACCGAAATTTGCGCCACGGTCTCGATTATGGTGGGCCGAAAAGCCAGTGGCTCCAATTTCTCAGTAACTAACCCAAGTTGACGAAATGGGCCCGCGGCGGCGAAAACCCCCAGCCCAAGGAAGATGACCCCAGCTAGCACTACCAATCCAAGGACCACCCAGATGATTACCGGGTTCTTCTTGCGGGGACTATCAAACTCCCGCATTCCTGGGATCAAGGGGCCGCGCATATCGGTGGCCCCTCCTCGTTGCTACTTCACTGGTTCCTTATTATTCCGCGGCGGTATCAGCGGCTTCGATCGGTGGGGCATCAGGGAGCTCAGTCTTTGGGGTCGCGGTAAAAACGAACTCCCGATCAGCGCCCTCACCCGTGACGTCGACTACCACGATTGACCCCTGCGGCATCTCACCGAACAGCATCTTTTCACTCAGTGGGTCCTCAAGGTCACGCTGGATGGTGCGGCGAAGCGGACGCGCACCCATTACCGGGTCATAGCCGCGCTCAGCTAGCAACGCCTTCGCGGCTGTCGTCAACTCGATGCCCATGTTCATGTCCTGCAAGCGCAGATCCAACGCCGCAACCATCAGGTCGACAATCTTGACGATCTCAGCCTCGGTCAACTGGTGGAACACGATGGTGTCATCGATCCGGTTCAAGAACTCCGGCCGGAAGTGCTGCTTGAGTTCTTGCTGAACCTTCGCCTTCATCCGCTCATAAGCACTATCATCATCATTTTCTGGAGCGAAGCCAAGCAGTACACCCTTGGAGACGTCGCGACTACCTAGGTTGGTAGTCATAATGATGACGGTGTTCTTGAAATCGATCATCCGGCCTTGGGCATCAGTCAGCCGGCCTTCTTCAAGAACCTGCAGCAAGGTATTGAAGATGTCCGGATGAGCCTTTTCGATTTCATCGAACAGCACCACCGAGAACGGCTTGCGGCGCACCTTCTCGGTTAGTTGCCCACCCTCGTCATATCCCACGTAGCCTGGCGGTGAGCCAAACAGCCGAGAAGCAGTATGGCGCTCCGAATACTCGCTCATGTCAAGGGCAATAAGTGCATCGGCATCGCCAAACAAGAACTCTGCGAGCGTCTTACTCAATTCGGTTTTGCCAACGCCGGAGGGGCCGGCGAAGATAAATGAACCGGACGGTCGCTTCGGGTCCTTCAAGCCGGCACGCGTGCGGCGAATTGCCTTCGAAAGGGCAATTACCGCCTGCTCTTGACCCACAAGGCGCTTATGGAGTTCCTCCTCCATCCGGAGCAACCGAGCGATGTCATCCTCGGTGAGGTCGGTAACCGGGATACCGGTCATCAGGGCCAGCACCTCGCCGATTAGGCGCTCATCAACTTCAGCAACGACGTCAAGGTCACCTGATTTCCACTCCCGTTCGCGTGTGGCCTTCTCCGCGAGCAAATTCTTCTCATCGTCGCGCAGTGCAGCGGCCTTCTCGAAGTCTTGGCCGTCGATCGCTGATTCCTTCTCCTTGCGCACATCGGCGATACGATCATCGAAAGCACGCAGATCCGGCGGCGCGGTCATCCGGCGGATCCGCAGCCGCGAACCAGCCTCGTCGATCAGGTCAATTGCCTTGTCCGGTAATTGCCGATCAGAGATGTAGCGATCCGACAACCGTGCTGCTGCTTCAAGCGCGCCGTCGGTAATAGATACCCGATGATGTGACTCATAGCGATCACGTAGGCCCCGCAGAATCTCAACGGTGTGTGGAACATCTGGTGCTTGGACCTGAATGGGCGCGAAGCGACGCTCTAGAGCCGCGTCTTTCTCAACATGCTTGCGATACTCGTCCAAAGTGGTGGCGCCGATTGTCTGCAGCTCACCGCGTGCGAGCATCGGCTTCAAAATGCTCGCCGCATCAATGGCGCCTTCAGCCGCGCCGGCACCAACAAGGGTGTGCATTTCATCGATGAACAAAATGATGTCGCCCCGGGTGCGGATCTCCTTTAGTACCTTCTTCAGTCGCTCCTCGAAATCACCGCGGTAACGCGACCCGGCAACAAGGGCACCTAAGTCGAGGGTGTAGATCTGCTTGTCGGTCAAAGTCTCAGGAACTTCGCCCTTGATGATGTTCTGGGCCAGCCCTTCGACAATCGCGGTCTTGCCCACGCCGGGCTCCCCGATCAGCACCGGATTGTTCTTAGTGCGCCGCGACAGTACCTGCATCACCCG
The DNA here is from genome assembly GCA_027729805.1 of Actinomycetota bacterium. Classification (GTDB taxonomy): domain Bacteria; phylum Actinomycetota; class Actinomycetes; order S36-B12; family S36-B12. Next base: position 47,361 of record JAQCEO010000007.1, on the reverse strand, counting down.
CTCAATCTCTTTATCGCGCCCGATAACGGGATCGAGTTTGCCTTCACGTGCCGCGGCGGTGAGGTTGCGGCCGAACTGGTCGAGAACAAGTGAAGTGGACGGCGTACCTTCGGCGGGGCCACCAGCGGTCGCCGGCTCCTTGCCTTGGTACCCACTCAGTAGCTGGATCACCTGTTGGCGCACCCGGTTCAGATCGGCGCCTAACTTCACGAGTACCTGAGCCGCGACACCTTCGCCCTCACGGATCAAGCCCAGCAGAATGTGCTCGGTACCGATGTAGTTGTGACCTAGTTGAAGTGCTTCGCGAAGTGAGAGTTCTAGAACCTTTTTGGCACGGGGGGTGAAAGGAATATGCCCACTGGGCGCCTGCTGCCCTTGGCCGATGATTTCTTCAACCTGTTGGCGCACCGCCTCTAGGGAGATACCCAAGCTTTCGAGTGCTTTGGCGGCAACGCCCTCGCCCTCGTGGATCAGGCCGAGGAGGATGTGCTCGGTGCCGATGTAGTTGTGGTTCAACATCCGGGCTTCTTCTTGAGCGAGCACGACAACCCGTCGCGCCCGGTCGGTAAACCTTTCGAACATCGCTCACACTCCGTCTGTATACAAGTTACTTTGCCAGCCACTATTGGCTCAGGACCCCATGGTAACCGCAGATCCCTAAACCATCATGTCCAGTACAACCCACTTTCGTGAGGATCTTTCCGGTTTTGCGTACGCCAAGCGCGAACAATGCCCGCTAAGTGGCCACGATCCGCCGATTTGGGCCGGAATTCACCGGCATTTGCAGGGAGCCCGGCAAAGTTCCCGGACGCCGTGCTCGCTTAGGCGATCCCCTGGGCATCGTCTGGCTAAAGATTGCCAACGACCTGCCCGAACCCTCTCGCGACCTTGCTACTTTTCTAACGTAATCACCAGGGGCTCGCAACTACGGGACGGTGGGCACTTGCAACTGCACTCCCTGATCGGCTTGGCCCAGTGCCGTCCACAGCTTGTCGTACCAAGAGCCCGGGCTCCCCGCCTGTTCCGGCACTGCACCCGGAAGCGCAGCTGCACCGAGAGTGGTGTAACCGACTTCACCTGGCATTACAAAATGCAGCCGACGCCGGGCCTCGGCCACCACAAATGCCGGGTCAGTCCAGCGTTCTTGCAGGATTTGCAATTCGGCCACCCGGTCGCGGGCTGCGGCGACATTGGCTTGGAGCCCGGAGATCTCAGCGCGTTGGGCGAACCACGTGCGCACCGGAACCGCCAAAGTGAGAAGCAAGAGGCCAAAAACTAGAGCCAAAATCGCCGCGCGCCCGGTTAGGGACCCACGCTGCTTTGGTGCCAGTAGTTGACTTCCGGAACTCACGCCTCGATAGTCCCACGAATCACAGGGGAATCAGCCGACGAAACGCGGAAAAGCCCCACGTCCGGCGTACCTGGCCGCATCGTCGAGTTCTTCCTCAATCCGCAGCAACTGGTTGTATTTGGCGACCCGCTCTGAGCGTGCCGGGGCCCCCGTCTTTATCTGACCACAGTCGGTTGCCACCGCGAGATCGGCAATTGTGGTGTCTTCGGTCTCCCCAGAGCGGTGGCTCATCATGCAACTAAAGCCGGCCCGGTGGGCCAACCCGACCGCATCAAGGGTCTGGGTTAGCGAGCCGATTTGGTTAACCTTGACGAGCAGCGCGTTGGCTGCGTCTTCGTCGATACCGCGTTGCAGCCGCGTGGGATTGGTTACGAACAGATCATCGCCGACCACCTGAACCCGTGAGCCGATTGACCCGGTTAGGTGAATCCACCCAGCCCAATCGTCTTCGGATAACGGATCTTCGATTGAAACCACTGGGAAGTCACTGATCAGTGACTCGTAATACGCCGTGAGCCACTCAACCGACCGCGCGGTGCCTTCGAATGTGTACTCCCCATTTGCGTATAACTCGGTTGCCGCGACATCAAGGGCCAAGGCGATGTCAGCACCAAGTTTCATGCCGGTCGATGCAACCGCGGTGGCGATGAGTTCCAGGGCCGCCCGATTGCTCGGTAGATCGGGCGCGAATCCGCCTTCATCACCTAGGCCGGTGGCGTAACCCTGCTGCTTGAGGACGGACTTCAGGGCGTGGTAAACCTCCGTGCCTTGACGTAGCGCCTCACCAAATGTTGATGCACCAATCGGAGCGATCATGAATTCTTGAACATCGACACCGGTGTCGGCGTGCGCGCCACCATTTAGGATGTTCATCATCGGTACGGGCAGCACATGTGCATTCGGGCCACCCAAGTAACGAAATAGCGGCAGGTCTGCGGAAATCGCGGCCGCCTTGGCCACCGCGAGTGACACCCCAAGGATTGCGTTGGCTCCCAGCCGGGATTTATTCGGTGTCCCATCTAGGTCGATCATGACTTGGTCGATTAATCGTTGATCAGTTGCCTCAAGTCCCAATAGTTCGGGGGCGATTTCATCCTCGACATTACCGACGGCCTGCATTACCCCTTTGCCGCCGTATCGTGCATCGCCATCGCGGAGCTCCGCTGCCTCGAAGGCACCGGTTGATGCACCCGAGGGCACAGCGGCGCGGGACACCGTGTCGTCGTCCAACAAAATCTCGACCTCGACGGTGGGGTTACCACGGGAGTCAAGGATTTCGCGGGCAATAATGGATTCGATGAGGGCCATGGGCTAACTCTAACTTCGCGACCACCTTGAAGATATCCGTACCCGGATGCGCCTGCCGGGGCACCTGTGCGATCCTGCGCTATGCCCAGGCCCGCCCCGTCCAAAACGACATTGCCAGGCCGCGCCCAAGTAGTGATCATCGGCGGCGGGGTCATCGGCAGTTCGGTGGCCTACCACCTGGCCGAGGCCGGCTGGACCGACGTAGTTTTGCTCGAGCGCGACAAATTGACCTCGGGCACCACCTGGCATGCCGCTGGCCTGATGACCTGCTTTGGCACCTTCTCCGAGACCTCAATGCAGATGCGCCTTTATACCCGCCAGCTCTATCGCGACCTGGAAGCCAAGACCGGTCAAGCCACCGGCTTCAACCCGGCTGGATTCATCGAAGCCGCGGCCGATAAGGACCGCCTCGAGGAATATCGACGGGTGGCCGCATTCAATCGGCTCTGCGGACTTGAAGTCCATGAGATCAGCCCGCGGGAGATCTCCGACCGGTTTCCGATTGCCGATGTCAATGGTTTAGTGGCGGGTTTTTATGTTCCAGGTGACGGCCGCGTGAATCCGGTTGACGTCACGATGGCGTTGGCTAAAGGGGCTCGCGCGCACGGGATACAAATTATTGAAGAAGTCGCAGCAACCGGAGTGAAAGTAACAGGTGAGCAAGTGCGCTCGGTAACAACCGCATTAGGTGATATCGAATGTGACTACGTCGTCAACTGCACCGGGATGTGGGCCCGCCAATTCGGTCAAGGGCACGGCGTTAACATTCCACTACAGGCCGCCGAGCATTACTACCTGATCACCGAGCCCATCGCTGGCATCGACTCAAGCCTTCCGGTTTTCGAGGACCCATCCGCGCACGCCTACTACCGCGAGGAGGGCGGCGGCTTGATGATCGGGCTCTTTGAGCCAGTCTGCGCACCGTGGAATGTGGATTCGATTCCCGAAGACTTTTCCTTCGGCGAAATCCAGCCGGACTGGGATCGCATGGGCCCATACCTAGAACGTGCCATGCAACGGGTGCCGATCTCCCTTGAAACTGGGATCCGAAAGTTTTTTTGCGGACCTGAATCCTTCACCCCGGATCTAAAACCCTTCATCGGCGAGGCACCCGGAATCCGCAATTACTTTGTTGCCGCTGGCATGAACTCGGTCGGCATCCTCACCGGCGGCGGTGTCGGGCGCGTGGTCGCCCACTGGATCATCACCGGTAAGCCCGATGTTGATGTCACAGGTTTCAATATCAATCGCGCGCTGCCCCACCAGCGAAATCCCCGGTACCGCGCTGAGCGCACCGTAGAAACTCTCGGGCTCGTGTACCAAACCCACTATCCCGGCCGCACCGTAACCACCGCACGTGGTGTCAAGCGCTCACCAATACATCACCTGCTCAAAGAGCGCGGGGCTTACTTCCGCGATGTCAGCGGCTGGGAGGGCGCCGATTGGTACGCCCCACCCGGCGCACTCGCCGAGACCGGCGAACTCACCTGGGGCCGACCGCATTGGTTTGACTCCTGGGCAGTAGAACACCAAGCCATTCGCGAAGGCGTCGGGTTCATGGACATGAGTTTCATGTCAAAGTTCTTGGTCCAAGGCGAGCAGGCCGGGGCGCTCTTGGACTACGTATCGGCTAACGCGGTAAACGGCGCCGATGGCGTCATTACCTACACCCAGTGGCTTAACGACTCAGGCACCATCGAGGCTGACCTTACGGTCACCAAACTTGCCAACAATAAGTTCTTCGTGGTGGCATCTGATACGGCGCACGGCCAAGTTCTTCAGTGGTTAACGCGCCACGGCAAAGACTTTGCCGCCACCGTCACCGATGTGACTTCTGGCTACGCCCAATTCAATATTCATGGCCCCCGCTCCCGCGAACTCCTGCAGGCTGTGACAACAGCGGATATGTCCAACAGCGCCTTCCCCTATCGCACCGCCCGTGAAATTGACCTTGGCTTCGCCCGCGCGCTGTGCATCCGAATCACCTATGTCGGTGAACTAGGTTATGAGCTTTACATCCCCACCGAACAAGCCGTACACGCCTACGAACGGCTGTGCGAGGCCGGCAACCAAGTCCAACTCGTCCATTGCGGGCTCAAATCCCTGGCCAGTTTGCGAATGGAAAAGGCTTATCGCGACTACGGGCATGACATCGACAACACCGATTCAGTACTCGAAGCTGGCCTTGGCTTCGCGGTTGCTTGGGATAAGGAAAGTGCTTTCATCGGACGTGACGCCGCCCTAAAGCTAAAAAACGCCGGACCACTGCGCCGGCGCCTTGTTCAGGTGCGCCTCTTGGACCCATTACCGTTGCTCTATCACGGTGAGATCCTCATGCGCGATGGCGAGGTAGTTGGCTATGTGCGCGCCGGTAGTTACGGTCACACCCTCGGCGGCGCTGTTGGGCTGGCGATGGTCGACGCAACCGAGCCGATAACCGCAGATTACTTAACCGGTGGCACTTGGGAGGTTGATGTGGCCGGGCTCAAAGTGCCAGCCATAACTTCACTTCGGCCTATGTATGACCCAGCCAACGAAAAGGTAACGGGTATCTAAGTCCGATTAGAATGTCCAATCAACTCGGGGCACCGTCAAGGCCCCTACCCGCTTTACATCTCTCTGAGCAGCGCTTCACGTTCTCCCAATCGCGAGCCCATTTCTTACGCTACTCAAATGGAATTGCATCGGTGGCAGATTTTCGGTTCGAGACCATTTTTGGTTTTAGCTATCACGATGTGCTTTTTCTGGCGCGGTAACTGGCCCACGCGCCTGTGCTCCATAGTGCCCAAATCACGAGTAAGGGTTGAAAGAGTAGGCGGATAGCACGTGCTTGATCGGTGTTTAATCCAAATGCATCTGTCCCGTTGATGTATTGGGAGATGTTGCCGGGGAAAATTGCAAGAAAAAATACGGCGACGATCCAACCGACGTAGGTTCGGTATTTGAATAAAACAATTAGCGAGATACCAAGAAGTATCTCCACAACACCGGATGCGATGACTACAAAGTCAGCTTGGCTCTGCAAGATCGCGGGGACTTGCGCTTGAAACTCAGTGCGGTTAGTTGTTAAGTGTGTGAATCCAGCGTAGGCCAGGCCTGCGCCAAGAATTATTTGGCATGCTTTACGAAGTAACTCCATGGACCAAAGGTTAGTGGCTTTTAGGGCGAAGTCTCTCTAGGTCAATCAGACCCGAATCTTAAGGGTGAAGTTGTAGGCTCTTTTCCATGAACTACTCATCACTTCGTACGACTCTCAAAGCTGGATCTATTGTCTTTGGTGCCTCGGCCCTCTTCCTCCTAATTCTTCCCGCAGCCTTTCTAGACCTGCTCGGCCTAGACATAAACGATGGCATGGTGTGGTCTATGCGCATGATTGGCATAACCCTGATTGCCCTTGCTGGGAATATGTGGAATAACTCAAGGAATAGTTCTGATACAGGTGTTGGGCATGTGGCACTGGTGATGTGCGTAAGTGCAAGTGCACTCGGTGTATTGACTCTGATGATACCGGTGCAGCTAACCTGGTTTGCCTATCTGTATGCCGCCATCGGTTTTGGCTTTGGACTGAGTTATTTGCTCAATATCGTGCGCACGTAGTAGTTGGTAGCACGGCCATCTAATTGCTCCTCCGCTTCGAAACTCCCAAGTTCTGCACCCCTTATCGACATGGGGGATGTGGCGAATAATCGCACGGTGCCTAATGGCGCTGACGCTCAAACAAGGGCTTCCCACATCCGTGGTCGTCCTTGTCCCGTCATTCATGCAACGCTCGAAATAACTTTCACCGAGCGCCCCGCGCTTGCTTCACTTTGACCCATGTATGACCCCGCCAATACAAAGGTCACGGGTCTTTGAGGCGGCGCAGTTGCCGACGCCTATATAAAACACATAGGTTTCCTACACCGCAAGTCACAGGTTCGAATCATGTCGGAGCCTCTTTCAGTAGCTGCACCAGGAGGTTGCGTACACAACAAAGGACTTGGATTGGGTGTAGAGGGTGCCGTCGAACTGCCCCGACTCTATCCTAGCCGCGTGCGAACTCTTATTCGATCGTGCGTCTGCCTAATTAGTGTCGGCGTAATCGCTGGTCTTCTATTGAACACGAGTGCGGCAGCTGATCTCGGTGAGATCAAGCTGACGGTTGAAAGCATTGATACCCCCAATGTGCAAGTCATGAATTCAAATGGCGAGCGAGGTGCTGCAATTGCGCGCCTCAGTGACGGCCGTTTTCTTTTGGGTGGAGGAAAGAGTGGGCTCAATCTCTACCTCTATGACATCGCAACGCGTAAGGAAACTCTGTTGGGAAGCGCAGGGGCTGCAAGTGAGCGCTTAGATGACACTCGCTTTGCAATCGCGGATATTGCCGTCCTCAATGAGAGATCCAAAAGCGCACAAGTTCTTATCTCTTACCCACGTTATGAGCGCTCAAGTAACTGTGTCTCAGTAGTTCTCTATTCCTATCAGATTTACTTTGGAGCAAAGCCCGCAGTAAAACGTGGCAGGTTGTGGTTTAAGAGCAAGCCCTGTGTACCTATAAGTGCCATACAACATGCAGCGGGGCGAATGGCAGTGATTAATAGTAGTTCGGTCTATCTCACGATTGGTGATTTGGGATTTACCAAGATTGATAAACCGTCGGTGCGCGGCGACCTAGGATCTATTTTTAGGGTCAGCGCCAATAAAGTTGAGCGGATTTCACAAGGTCATCGAAACCAACAAGGGATTGTCTTGATCGGAAACAATCTCTACACATCAGAGCACGGACCAAAAGGTGGGGATGAATTAAATTTGATTGAGAAAGGTCTTGACTATGGATGGCCATTTGTCTCGTATGGTCAGCCATATACCGCCGGTGATTACGTGATTCCCGCGAAGACAGGCAGCCACGATGGTTATACAAAGCCGCTCTATTACTGGGTGCCATCGGTTGCTCCCACAGCACTTGTGCAACTTCCCGCTGGCCAAAAATGGGGTCCATGGGCTGGACAGATTGTGATGGGAACTCTGGCCGAGCAGGCTCTGATATTTATCGAACTAAAAGGGCGAACTAAGGTGGGGCAAGTGCTCTCCTTCGATGTCGGTAAGCGGATTAGAGATTTAGAGGTAGCACTCAATGGCTCGCTGGTGGCCACAACAGATGATGGGAAGCTACTCCTTATTAATCTTGGATGAAGCCCAGGGGTGGGGGTAACGGGGGAAAGTGTCCCTTAACTCTTAAATGCCAAGGAAGTCGCGCAAATAACGCGGTGCCGGCGCCCCATAGGCCAGAACCAGGTCGTGCATCTGCCGGTCATTCCAGTCCGGATGCAGCACCCGCAGGTCAGCCACGATTTCACTTAATGCGCGGTACCCGACGAAATAGGTGGGCAGTTGCCCGGCGGTAAGCAGCGCACGACGCCATTTACCGATGGCCTCCCCCTCCTCTTGGAAGCCACGTTTCATCATCAGGTCAAGGCCTTCTTGCTCGGTCATCTCGGCGGTATGAACTCGCACATCCAAGATCGCGTTGATCGTCAGGCGCGCCTGCATCTTTAGTTGCTGGAGGCGCAGGGCAAGTGCCGAAGTTTTGTCATCAAACGGCGCGTAACCCCGGCTAACCAATAGCTCTTCGCAGTAGACGGCCCAGCCTTCGATGAAAACCCCGCTGCGAGCAAATGCGCGCACCGGTGTGGTGGCCTCGAAATGGTGCGACTGGGCAAGTTGCAGCACATGGCCTGGCATTGCCTCGTGGATGGTGAGCCCGTGCAACTGCACCGCGTTGTACTCGCGATAGAAGGAATCAACACGTTCGACGGTCCAGTCGTTCGGAGTTGGTGACACCGCAACAAAGGTGGCTACCTGCGCGCTTTCAAGGGGCCCGGGGGCATCGCAGTAGGCCACAGCGACCCCGCGATGGATCTCGGGCATTTCGATGACACGGACATCAAGTTCTGGGATCGAGATCAGATCATTCGTGCGCACAAACTCTGTGGTGCGCGCGAGGGCTTGCTCGACTATGCCTAGCACCGTCTCATTGTTGACTGGTGCTTGGGCCGCAATTCGGTTGAATGCGCGCTGCACAAGATCCGGTGCCGTTGCCTTCGCACTGAGGTACTGCGCCGCATAGGCCTGCATTGCCAAGTTCACCTTGTCAAGGTGCGCCTCGGCAGCCTCTAAGAGCATGGTGGGTGAGATGTCATCGTCTAAACCGTGCCACAGGGTTGCCGCATAGAGGCGCTCACCCAACCTCGGACTACGCCGAGCCGCCGACAATTGCTCGCTCAACCAAGCACTAAATTCAAGGACCGCAGCCTCGGCACTCCTGATGAGGTCTTCATCTTCAACTAGCTCCGCCACCTCGGTTTTGATCAAGCGGGCGGTGCCAGCTAGTTGGGCGATCGCGGTCTCGGTATGAATTTGGGTCAGCTCACCGAGTTCAACGCGAGCATCGGCCAAGAACCCGGGGATCTGCGCGAGCCGACCCTTGACACTGCGCGCGCGTTCGGACCGAGAGGCGAAATCACGTGACACCAAAAGGTGCAAGCTGGTACCTGGGTTCCAGACCATCGGGTTCCAGGTGGCGGCTCGTAGCTCACTGACCTCGAACTGGGATTTGGTCAGTCTCGAGCGCAGGATCTCGAGGTCGATTTGGTCAGATATCGAAAGTTCGAGGTCATCGACCGCATCCAGCTCGGTTAGGTGATCGGCAATCTTCTGCGCTTGCTCACCGCGCGCCTTGGTAGTCAAATCGGGGAGTCGGTCATCAAAGCGGTGATCCCCCAGATAAGTAGCAAACACCGGGTCGAAGGACAACAGATCATCAATCGCGTTAGTTGCAATGGATTTGAACTGCCGGGTTACCTCATTGAGTTCACTCACTTGACCGACCTCCGACTGATTTCTCAAGATTTTGAATGTCACGCACTCGATGGCGAACGGCAGCGCGCAATGCGCTTTCAGCATCCCAACCGCGTGCTCGAGCAAGTGCGACTAAAGCCAACAGGTGCTCACCAAGTTGGTACTCATCACTGAAACTCTCAACCAGCGCAATATCTTGTTCAGTCTCTAGGGCGGGTAGCTGCCCTGCCAGCGATGCACTGCGAGATATCACTTTCCCGGCAAGGACCAATGCCGGCAATTGCGCCGGGATACCATCGGTTACTGAGCTCCTACCCTTCTCCTTGGCTTTGAGCGCATGCCAATTTGCTTCCACCGCATCCGCCGTAGCGGCATCGGCGTCTTGGAATACATGTGGGTGTCGGGAGACGAGTTTGGTGATGATGCTGTCACACACCGCGTCGATATCCCACGGCTCGTCAAAATTTTCTTGGGCTATCCGCGCATGAAATACCACTTGAAGTAACAGGTCGCCGAGCTCTTCTCGGACCCCGGCATCGTCACCGGTCTCGATCGCCTCGACCAATTCGTAGGTTTCTTCAACCAGATATTCAAGTAAGGAGACACGGGTTTGCCGGGCATCCCAGGGGCAGCCGCCAGGTGAGCGAAGTTGATCCATGACGGCCACTAGGTCAAGGAAGCGCTCGCCCCTGGCACCTGTCATGGTCTGCTTTTAAGTCACTGCGCAGGCAGCGCGGAAAGATCACTTGGTACCGGCCCGATGGTCAACTGGGTGGCATCCCAGGTGCCAAACCGCGGGCTCACCTCGGTACCAACAACCAAACTGGTTTCAATGATCGCAGCGACGAAGGCGTCACTTTGGCCTTGGAGATCAGCCGCAGGCGCCAGCGCCTGGCCAAGTAACCGCGCCAACACATTGGTCCGCACAAATGCCTCAATCTGCGAGGGCGCCACATTACGTTGCAGCAAAATATCCTGCACCTCAGCCTCGCCACCCGCCTGCTGCACATAACTCTGCAAAGTGCTGTCGATTGCCCCCTGGGTGACGGTAACGCCGGCTTCGGCCGCTAGGAGTTCGACGAGTTCACTGGTAACCAACCGACTCAGCACCGCGCTGGTTAGGGATGCGTCTGAAGTGTTCGGTGACTTTTGCTGCGCCACTAAAACCTCTTGCACACTGGCCGTCAAGGCCTGCTCGGAGATCCGGGTCTGGCCAACAATTGCAGCAGCGCCAGCAGTTGCCGAACCGCATCCTGTCAATGCCAGCCCGGCAATAAATGCACCGGATATAAGAGCACCAGCAAAAACGCGGCAGCTCCGAACGATTCTCACGTTATCTCCGAAACATAGGGTGGGCGGGATTGGGTTCAACTGGGCGCAGGCTTTGGCAGCACCGTGTTTATCAGTTCTGCCGCCCAGTTGATTAGCGCGATGTCGCGGACCGGCTGCCCACCCATCGGGGCGGTCATTGGCCGCGGCACCACGATCGTACGGACCGCCCCCCGAACCAGTGTTCCTGGGTACAGGCGTTCTAATCTCAGTTGGGCCGACTCCGGTAACTCCACCGGGTGGAAGCGCACTTTGGGTCCTTGTGCTACCACTTCGGTCAAGCCGGCCGCGCGGGCGAGCGCCCGGAACCTAGCCACCGCAAGCAGTGCGGTCACCGGATCTGGGAGCGGGCCGAACCGGTCGGTCAACTCCATAGCGACTTCGTCTACCGCAGCATCGGTGGTGGCATCGGCCAGAGTCTTGTAGGCGGCCAGCCGCAACCGCTCCTGCGGCACATACTCATGGGGTATGTGTGCATTTATTGGTACTTCGACTCGGACTTCAGCAAAATCCTGCTGGGTCTGCCCGCGGTGCTCGGCCAAGGCCTCCCCCACCAGCCGCACGTAAAGGTCGAAGCCCACATCGGCAATGTGACCACTTTGCTCCCCGCCAAGCAAATTTCCGGCACCCCGGATCTCCAGATCCTTCATCGCTATGCGCATCCCCGAACCTAGATCGGTGTTCTGGGCAATCGTGACTAAGCGCTCATGCGCCGTCTGTGTCATTGGCTTATCGGCATTGTAGAGGAAGTATGCGTAGGCACGCTCGCGACCGCGGCCCACTCTCCCGCGCAATTGATGCAACTGCGAGAGCCCGAAGGTATCGGCTCTGTCTACTATCAGCGTGTTCGCGTTAGCAATGTCAATGCCAGATTCAACGATTGTGGTACAGACAAGCACATCGATCTGTCTATCCCAGAAGTCAACAATTACCTGTTCAAGTGCTGACTCACCCATTTGCCCGTGGGCGGCAGCGAACCGCGCCTCCGGCACCAAACCACGCAGGCGGGCCGCAACTTTCTCGATGGACTCAACCCGGTTATGCACAAAGAAGATCTGGCCCTCACGAAGTAACTCGCGACGGATGGCCGCCGATATTTGCTTATCGTCATAGGGGCCAACGAATGTCAGCACCGGTAGCCGCTCCTCAGGTGGTGTTTGGATCACCGACATCTCACGGATGCCCGTAACCGCCATCTCAAGGGTGCGCGGGATCGGGGTCGCCGACATCGCTAAGACATCCACATTGGTTCGAAGTGCCTTCAGATGCTCCTTGTGCTCCACGCCAAAGCGCTGCTCTTCGTCAAGAACCACCAGCCCAAGATCCTTAAAGCGCACATTCGCGGTGAGCATACGGTGAGTGCCAATAACCACATCCACCGTGCCATCGCCCAAGCCTGCAACCACTTCGCGGGCTTCCTTATCGGTGTTGAACCTCGACAGCCCGGCCACCTTCAACGGAAATGGGGCATACCGCTCGCCAAATGTCGAAAGGTGCTGTTGGACCAACAAAGTCGTTGGTACCAGCACCGCAACCTGCTTACCGTCTTGAACCGCCTTGAAAGCCGCCCGTACAGCTATCTCAGTCTTACCGTAGCCGACGTCACCGCAGATCAGCCGATCCATCGGGACTTCGCGCTCCATGTCAACTTTTACTTCATCAATGCACGAGAGCTGATCTGGGGTTTCCACGTATGCGAATGCATCCTCAAGTTCGCGCTGCCACGCAGTGTCGGCCCCGAACGCATGACCCTTGGTCGCCTGACGGGCCGCGTAGAGTCTGATTAGCTCACCGGCTATCTGCTTAACCGCCTTGCGGGCACGACTCTTCGACTTCTCCCAATCCGCCCCACCTAACCGGTGCACACTCGGTGACTCACCTCCTATATAGCGGGTAACCAAATCAAGTTGATCGGTTGGAACATAAAGTCGATCGGCCGGCTGCCCCCTCTTACTCGGTGCATAGTCAACAACCAAATACTCCCGCGCCGCGCCGCCCACCTCTCGTTTGGCCATCTCGACATAACGGCCAACCCCGTGTTGCTCATGGACAACAAAGTCGCCTTTGGCCAGTGTCAAAGGGTCAATCGCGCGGCGTCTGCTTGACCGTAACCTTCGCATGTCTTTGGTTGATGAGCGCTGGCCGACAATGTCGGTCTCGGTGAGCACCGCTAGTTTGCACCCGCTAAGGACGAACCCGTGGGCCATGCTCGAAGTGGTGACGCTAACGACCCCAGGCGGCGGCTCATCGTCTAATGAATCAACCAGCCGAGCCGGGATATCTTCACCGTTCAATGTCTCGACGAAACGCTCAGCAGAGCCGTGCCCTTCACTGGCTAAAACCACCCGCCAACTCGCCTGGGTCCACTTGGCGACGTCAGCAAAAGCCATACCCGCATCGCCGCGATACTCGTGGGCTGCGACGGCACCGAAATCAATTACTTCATCATCCTGCGCTTCCAGGAGTTCAAGATCCGTGGCGAGTGGAGTGATCGCGAGCCTTGGCATGGACCGCACATCGGCGGACGCCAAGATCTTCGCTACCGATACATATGAGGCACCGGCTAGATCAATCGGACTTTGGTTACCGACCGCCGCGTTATGCCACGAAGCCGCCAAGAACTCCGCGGCGGTGCGCTCAAGATCATGGGCCCGACTTCGAATTCGCTCCGGCTCGATCAGCACCAGGGTCGCTGCCGGGTCAACAACTTCGGGCAGACTCACCATCTCGTCTACCAACACCGGTATTAGGGTCTCCATACCCTCAACATGTAGGCCTTCCGCGATTCGAGCTGCCACATCAGCGATTGCGGGCGCTGCGGTGGCTAGCAATCGCGCTCGCTCGCGCACCTTAGCCGTGAGCAGCAACTCACGAACAGGTGGCGCAAATAGTCCATCGGAGGCAAGTTCGAGAGATCTTTGGTCCGCAACTGAAAACGTCCGGATCTCTTCAACCACATCACCCCAGAACTCAACGCGCAAGGGATGCTCGTCTGGTGGCGGGAATACGTCAAGAATGCCACCGCGGACCGCAAACTCCCCGCGCCGTTCCACCAAATCATTACGTTCATAGCCGAGTTCGACCAAGCGTTCGACCAACGTGGTGAGGTCAGCACTCATCCCAATACGCAGCCGCACCGGCTCAATATCACCAAGGCCCGCTGCCATAGGTTGTAGCACCGCGCGCACCGACGCAATCAAAATATCGATCGGCTGAACTAGCGGGTCCGTGGCATCTGAATGTGCCAGACGGCGCAAGATGGCAACCCGACGCCCCACGGTGTCTAGGGACGGCGACAGACGCTCATGCGGCAAGGTCTCCCACGACGGGAATACTTCGACCTTGCGTGTTGGCACTAAAGTGCGCAGGCTGTCAGCTAGGTCATCGGCCTGGCGGCCGGTCGCCGTGACAACTAATAGCCGCCGGCCCGCACCAATTGGCGCGGGGGCTGCAAGTTGGGCCAAGAGCATCGGCGCAAAAGCCGTCGGTGCGACCGCTGTCGCCACCGTGGATTCGCTCAGCCGTTTGAACTCCGGCTGCTTGGCAACGGCCAGGAGTAGACCGGTAAGGCTCACCGGCGAGCCGCCTCCGCGAGACACTCTCGCAGGAGGTGTGCTAGCTGCGGATGGGCCACGGTGAGGTCGGTGACTTCGGGTGGCAGGTGATTGAAAGTGACGGGTGTCCCGTCGACATGGCTGGCAAGGTAGCCGTAGTGCGCAGCCACCCCATAAGGCGCTGCTACATCCCACTCATAAAATCCAGTGTCGTGTACATACGCTTCAGCGCGCCCGCTTAGCAGTTCATTAACTTTCGCGCCGACCGAACCGACATCAACGATCTCAACCCCCTGCTCGCTTATCCCCCCGGTCGCGAGTTTTTCGGCGAGCAGCTCAGCTGCTATCGACAAAGTTGCTGGCGGGCGGGTGCGGGATGCCACGATTCGAATGGGTCGACTTTTTGGCAGCGCCGCAGGCACCCCCACCTCATCAAGTACCGAACGCGATATCCCCTGCGCTGGCAGGTCAACGGTGCAGGCTGCAAGGACCCTTGTTGCCGGTATCCAAAGTGCAATATGCACGGCGAAGTCCGCCCGACCCTGTCCGTACTCCCAGGTGCCATCAAGTGGGTCAACGATCCACACCCGGTCAGCCGATAAGCGTTCGTCATTGTCGACGCCTTCCTCACTCAACAAGGCATCATGCGGTCGATGCTCAGCCAATAAGCCGGCGATCAGCTCATGCGCGGTGCGGTCACCTGATTTCCGCAGTTCATTTGCCCGATCCTTATCCGCCGGGTCGACCTCGCCGAAGGTTGAGCGCAGGTTGAGCAGCATCTGCCCTGCCTCTGCCGCAATGGCCCGCGATAGCTCAGCGTCGTGAAGGGTTTGCACCTACCCCACCTCACCATCACTATTAAAAATATTCTGCGTGCGCTCGAGCCCTTCGAAAACTAATGACTCGGCCGCATCCGCGCCACGTGCCACCATGACATCGGCCTCGGCTCGCTGCGCGGCCGCGAATTGCTTGAGGACGAATTCCGCGGGATCCGCAGCCCCTATCGGGCGACCGATACCAAGTCGCACGCGCAAATAATCACCATTGCCAAGCACTTTGCGAATGCTCTTCAAACCATTGTGGCCATTATCGCCGCCACCAAACTTCGCCCGAATGCTGCCAAACGCAATATCAAGTTCATCATGCAGCACTATCAAGTTTTCTTCGGCTACATCGTAGAACTGCATCAACGCTTTGACCGGCCCACCTGACTCGTTCATGTAGGAAAGTGGCTGCGCGAGCACCACATTTACCGAACTACCCGGTACACCGAGGCGACCTTCCAGCGCAAGGGCATTGGCCCGCTTGTGTTTTGCTAACCGTCCGCCCAGTCGAACCGCGAGTTCAGCGACCGCTTGGTACCCGACGTTGTGCCGGGTCACAGCGTAGTCCGGACCAGGATTGCCCAGGCCCACAATGAGCCAGGTCATTGGATATGCGTTTTCGAAAACTAGTTAGTCGGTAGCCGGTGGGGCTGGTGCACTCGGCGGTACCTCTGCTGCTGCCTCCACTGCCGGCGCTGCTGCTCCGGCCACCGCAGCTGCGGCATCAATCTCGGCCTGTGCAGCATTGGCAGCGGCATATGCCTCGGCCTGGGCCCGGACGTCAGCAACAGCATGCAATGCGGCAGCCATCGGATCCTCACCGCGCGCGATGGCATCTTGCAGCGCAGCAGCAACCGTGCCTGGATCGATTCCGGCTTCGACGGCCGCTGCCTCGGCGACCTTCATCGCTTCGGCCATACTGCCACGGGCTGCCGCTTCAAGCTTGGAAATGATCACGAGGTCGAGGTGCTCGAGTACCCGCTTGACCGGATCGCGCTGCACATCACGGGGCTTGGTGATGACGGTCGAGCCTTCAAAGGTGACGGCCAGCACCACCCGAGGCTTGCGGAGCGCCAGGTTGAGCTCATGCTCGGGGAGGGTGATGTGCAAAAGTTCGCTACCACTACCGTAGATAACGGCGGGGATTCGGCCTTCTCGGCGTAATTTGCGGGCTGCGCCCTTACCGAATTCAAATCGGGCTTGCGCGGTGATGGCTACTTCTGACAACGGACTTCTCCTTAGCGAAAGTCACCTCGGTGAAGCGCGTTTGGCGCCGACCGCGTCGATCACGGTGACCAGCAGGCTGGCACACCCTCGCCGAGGAGTCCCAAAAGTGTAACGCGGGCCAGATTCGGCCCGTTGGCGCCCCCTAACTAACCGAGGGACCTAGTGCGAGGAATTAACGGCCGAGGTTTCCGGGTCCTCGAACATGGTGGTGACCGAGCCATCGGTGAATACTTCGTGTACCGCTTTGGCCAAAGTCGGTGCGATCGCTAACACCGTAAGCTTTGCGAAAGCCTGCTGGTCCGTGATTGGCAAGGTGTCCGTGATGATGACCTCGGAGATCCGCGAGTTTTGCAGTCGCTCGGATGCCGGATCGCTCAAGATGCCATGCGTGGCAGCCACTAAGACATCGGCCGCACCGTTGTCGAATAGCGTCTCGGCCGCCTTGACTATGGTGCCCCCGGTATCGATCATGTCGTCTACTACGACACAGACCCGACCCTCTACATCACCGACCACTTCGAGTACCCGGGCCTGATTCGGCACATCCGGGTCGCGCCGCTTGTGAATGATTGCCAGTGGCGCCCCGAGCACATCTGTCCAGCGCTCAGCCACCCGCACTCGGCCAGCATCAGGTGAGATCACCGTGATTTGCGATCGATCGACTTTGCTTGCGACATGTCCGGAGAGCAGCGGCAGCGCGAACAGGTGATCAACCGGTCCATCAAAGAAACCTTGAATCTGCGAGGTGTGCAGATCAACGGTCATCAGGCGGTCGGCGCCAGCCGCCTTAAATAGGTCCGCCATCAACCGGGCCGAGATCGGTTCGCGACCGCGATGCTTCTTATCTTGACGGGCGTAGCCGTAGAAGGGCATCACGACGGTGATGCGCTTGGCCGATGCGCGTTTCAAAGCGTCAACCATGATCAGTTGTTCCATGATCCATTGGTTGATTGGCGTCGTGTGGCTTTGGAGCACAAAGGCGTCGCAGCCGCGCACAGACTCTTGGAATCGGACGAAAATCTCGCCATTGGCAAAATCAAATGCGGTGGTCTTCGATAACGGAATGCCAAGATGCGCGGCAACTTCATTGGCCAGTTGCGGATGTGACCGGCCGGCAAGGAGTACCAGTCGCTTCTTGTTGGCCACCACGAGTTTGGTCACTTATCCTCCTGCGCGCGAGATACCGGTTTGGTTGCTTGGCTTGCGGCCCTTGCTGATTCAGTGCCCGGCCTACGTCGAAGGACCCAGTCAAGGATATTGCGTTGGCGGGCTCGACCAACCCCAATTGCCCCCGGTGGCACGTCTTCGGTAATTACCGAGCCCGCCGCGGTATAGGCACCGTCGCCGATGGTCACCGGGGCCACGAGCATGGTGTCGCTGCCGACTCGCACATAGTCGCCGATGACGGTGCGGTGTTTCTCGACTCCGTCATAGTTGACGAAAACCGTAGCGGCGCCGATATTGCTACCGGTACCAATCTGCGCATCACCGACATATGACAGGTGCGGCACCTTGGACGAATCCCCGAGGGTTGAGTTCTTGATCTCCACGAAACTACCTGCTTTGGTGTCTGCCCCAAGAACAGTGCCCGGGCGCAGGTAAGTAAAGGGACCAACGTGGCTGCCCGCGCCGATCACCGCAAGTTCGGCCCAGGTGTGGATCACGGTGGCGTTCTCGGCGACTTCACACGACACCAGCGTGGTGCCCGGGCCAATCTGGGCCCCTGACGCAATTGAAGTAGGGCCCCGCAAGGTGGTGTTCGGCAAGATCGTGACATCGGGCTCGATGTCGACGTCAACATCGAGCCAAGTGGTGGCGGGATCAGCAATGGCAACACCATCGCGCATCCACTGAGTATTTATGCGATCGCGCATGATGGCTGCGGCGGCTGCAAGTTGCACGCGGTCGTTGACCCCCATGATCTCCGATGAATCCAGACACATTGACGCCGCGACCGCATCCGAGTCGCTACGCAAAAAACCAATGACGTCGGGGAGATACTGCTCGCCTTGCGCATTGTCAGCGCTCAGGCGGTCCAGCGCACCCCGCAATTTACCTAGATCAAAGGCATACATCCCGGAATTGATCTCAGCTACCGCGAGTTCGTCCGGGGAAGCGTCCTTTTGCTCCACAATGCGCTGGACGCCACCAGCCGCATCACGAATAACACGGCCGTAGCCAAATGGGTCAGCAACGCGCGTGGTGAGGACGGTGGCAGCCGCATTGGCTTGCCCATGCGCCACCACCAACTGCACCAAGGTGCCCCCGGAGAGCAGCGGGGTATCACCTGTCAACACCACCAGTGGCGCATCACTAAAAATCGCCCCCCTAGCGTCAAGGTCTTCAAGGGCCACCCGCACCGCATGGCCGGTGCCATGTTGCTCGGCTTGCACCACGATCAACGCCCATGGCGCGATCTCGGCAATATGCTCACTTACCTGCTCACGGCCGTGGCCAACCACCACCACCAAGTGCTCAGGTTCTAGGGTCGCGGCAGCTTCGATCACGTGGCCAAGCAGTGACCGCCCGGCGATGGCGTGCAGCACCTTGGGGGTTGCGGACCGCATCCGGGTGCCCTCGCCAGCGGCAAGAATGATGACGGCGCAGGGGCGGTTCATCAGCACACCACCACCTTCGCTCACCTTCGGGCGCTCGCGCAGATCGTGCTTGGGGCCAAGCACTGCACTGCGCCAACGACGGACCGGGGAAGGTCCCTAACTCTATCCCCTGAGATTTTCGAGAAGTGTTGGTGGCGGGGCCCCGGAGGTTGAAAAGCTCCCGGGGGTGGGATCGAACCACCGTTGACGGATTCAAAGTCCGCTGTCCTGCCGCTAGACGACCCGGGATCGATGACCTGTCGAAAAACACTTGGGGACATCACCTTAAATGCCCCGCGTTCAATGGCGTACTTACCTTGGTTACGGTATCGTAGGTTACGGTGCCGAAGGTACCCCATAGTCCCCTAGGGAGCCAGGTGCCAATTACGTCCGAACTCGAATTAACCACAGCCAAATCAACTTTCACTAATAGTGGGGTTCGCGGCCAAAACGAAGAGGGCCTGCTCAACAACAGCATGAAAATCACCATCGCGGTGTTCGTAATCTTGCCGTTGGTCGCGGTTATCGCGGCGGTGCCCCTGGCAATCTTTCTGGGTGGGTTTTTCACCTGGGTTGACGTCGGCTTAATCCTGTTGTTCTGGGTCATCACCGCCGGTGGCATCACTTTGGGCTACCACCGCTACTTCACCCACGGTGCCTTCAAGGCCCCACGCGCGGTGAAAATCGGCTTGGCGATCGCCGGCTCGATGGCCATCCAGGGTTCACTTGATCAATGGGTTGCCGACCACCGCAAACACCATCAATTCTCCGACGAAGTTGGCGACCCGCATTCCCCATGGCGTTACGGCACCTCGAAGCGCGCTGTTGCTAAAGGCCTCTACTACGCCCACGTTGGCTGGCTCTTTGACGAAGCCCAAACCCCGATCGAGCAGTACGCCCCAGATATTGCCGCCGATGAGGATCTGCGGCGCATCTCGCGGTTCTTCCCCGGAATCCTCGCGGCGTCAATTTTACTCCCCGCGCTCCTTGGCGGCCTGATCACTTGGTCGTGGCTGGGTGCGCTCGCCGGCCTGTTCTGGGGCGGACTCATTCGCATCGCACTCGTGCATCACGTCACCTGGTCGATTAACTCAATTTGTCACGTGTTCGGCACGCGACCGTTCAAGTCGCGCGACCTTTCTTCTAATGTGTCCTGGCTTGCGATTTTGTCCTTTGGTGAGTCGTGGCACAACCTGCATCACGCCGACCCCACTTTGGCCAGGCACGGGGTTCTCAAAGGCCAAATGGATATGAGCGCCCGGGTTATTCGCATGATGGAGTCGATGAAGTTGGTCACCGATGTGCGCTGGCCCAAGCCCCAGCGCATCGCCAGCAAACTGAAAGACCCAGCAATGCGTCGCAGGGTGCGAGGTTACATAGCACCTAGCACCAGCATCTAACTTATAGTGCCGATAATGAACGAAGCCGATAACGTCATCGCACTTCCCGCAACCACGCGCCGTGAAGTGCGCCGGCCACCGCGCCTTCGCGGCAAAGCAAGGATGAGCGGCCAAGAGCGCCGCGAGCAGTTGCTTGATGTCGGGTGCAAACTATTTGCCGAAAAGGGATTCGATGCGGTCACCGTCGAGGAGATTGCCACCAAAGCCGATGTTTCCAAGCCGGTTGTGTATGAGCACTTCGGCGGAAAGGAAGGCTTGTATGCGGTGGTTGTTGACCGCGAGATGAATCACCTGCTTTCCGCTATCTCCGACACCTTGACGGGTGGCAATGCCCGAGTGCTAGTCGAGCAAGCTGCCCTCGCGCTATTCGATTACATCGATGACTACCCGGATGGCTTTCGGATCCTCGTTCGCGATTCACCGGTCTCCCAACAGACCGGATCATTCGCCAGTTTGATCATCGACGTTGCCGCCCAAGTCGAGCATCTACTTGCCACCGAATTTGCCGCGCATCGCATCAATACCAAATTGGCCCCTATGTACTCCCAGATGCTGGTTGGCATGGTGGCACTAACCGGCCAATGGTGGCTCGATGTCCGAAAGCCGAAAAAGGATGAAGTCGTCGCCCACCTAGTGAATCTGGCTTGGGGGGGCCTGGAAAACTTGGATGCCAAACCCCGGCTGATCACCAAACGCGACCGCTAAGAATCTCGACGTCAAGACTCTTGACGTAGGATCTGGCCCATGTCGGGGCACCGAAGTGACGAAGTGGACCGCCTCGTCACCGCCTGGCGCCGGCAACGCCCCGATCTGGATATCTCACCCCTAGAAATCCTGTCGCGGGTCTCCAGGTTGGCCCGACATCTTGACTTGGCCCGCCGGGCAGCCTTTACCGAACACCAACTTGAGCCCTGGGAGTTCGATGTGCTCGCCGCACTGCGCCGTGCCGGCGACCCATTTGAATTGTCACCCGGCCAGTTGGGCGCACAGGCCATGGTCACCAGTGGCACCGTCACCAATCGAGTTGATCGCCTTGAATCACGCGGCTTCGTCCGACGCGAACGCGAGCCAAGTGATCGGCGCGGGGTGCGGGTGGTGCTCACGGCCGCCGGTCAAGAAGCCGTGGACGGTGCCTTAACCGATCTGCTCGACCGCGAACGTGTATTACTCGCGGGCCTTACGCCCGATGAACAGCAGCAACTGGCCAACCTGCTGCGCTCACTGTCCTATGAGTTCGACGCATAGCACCCAACCCCGTTTCAGTTTTAAGCCACGATGCGCGCACCGGGCACGGCGCCAGTTGCCCGCTTAACTGTTCGACACACGCCGGCCGATGTCAAGCCAACGGCTATGTCTAGGGCCTGCTCTTCATCGGCCGCCAAGAATGCACATGTCGGACCACTGCCCGAGACAATTGCGCCGAGTGCGCCGTACTCCGCACCAACTTCCAGCACTTGGGCAAGTACCGGACGCAACGAGATGGCTGCTGACTGCAGGTCGTTGCTCAGCGCCGCACCTAATGCGACGGCATCCCCCGCCCGGAGCGCCTGCATGATTTCCGGTGGTACCACCGGCGCCGACACCCTCTTTTCGCCACGTAACCGATCACACTCGGCGTAAACATCGGGGGTCGACAAACCTTTGTCCGCAAGGGCGAACACCCACTCGAATGCCCCACGCGAGAGGGCTGAGAGTAATCGCTCACCGCGCCCGGTACCGATCGCGGTGCCACCGTGCAGCGCAAATGGCACATCGGAGCCGAGCTGCGCTGCAAGCTCCATCAGCTCCGCACGTGCAATCCCAAGTTGCCAAAGTGACTCGCACGCCAGCAACGCACCCGCTGCATCCGCGCTGCCTCCGGCCATGCCTCCGGCAACCGGGATGCCCTTTTGCAAGTGCAGTTCGACATCAGCCGGATGGCCGGCATGGTCGGCTAACAGCAGCACCGCGCGCCAAGCCAAATTAGTTTCATCAAGAGGCAATTCACTCGCGTCCTCGCCCGAAATCGTCAAGGAGATACCCGCGCCTGGCTTTACTTGGCGAGCACGCACATCGTCAAACAGACTGACCGCGTGGAAAACGGTGGCTAACTCGTGGTACCCATCCGCACGTTTTGGACCGACCCCGAGCTGGAGATTGACTTTAGCGGGCACCCGCACCGTGACCGAGGCGCCCGCGTGCCGGTCCGTGGTCATAGTCTCAGGTTAGGCGTTGCGGCCGTTCTGAGCACGTTCGACGAGCTAACCTCGGGCCAGTGCATCTGCTAGCCGCGCAAATTCACCAACGTCCAGTGACTCCCCCCGAGCACCCGGATCGATCCGCGCAGCCACCAATGCCAACTCCGCCTGCGCCGGGGAGCCAGCAAAGTGGCCCAGCGCCGCGCGCAGTGATTTACGCCGTTGCGCAAAGGCTGCATCAACGACCGAGAACACCTCGGCCCTAGACGCAGAGCACTTTGGCGGCGCGTGACAGGTGATGCGCACCAACCCAGATTCCACCTTGGGTTTGGGCCAGAAGACTTTTGGGCTGACATTGCCCGCCGCTTGCGGGTCACCGAACCAGCGGACTTTGACACTTGGCACCCCGTAAGTTCGCGAGCCGGGACCGGCAACCAAGCGATCGGCAACTTCTTTTTGTACCATCACCAAAACTGTGCGCAGGGAGGGCAAGGTGCCGAGTAAATGCAGGAGTACCGGCACCGACACGTTGTAGGGCAAGTTCGCCACCAGTGCATCGGGTGCGAAACCGAGGTCCTGCACGGTTAGCGCATCTGCGTGCAACACCGTTAATGAAGCGGACTGCTCGGGCAGGTGCGCTTGGACCGTAAGCGGCAACTGTTCCGCGAGCACCTTATCGATCTCGACCGCAACAACCTGCGCTCCCGGCTCTAGCAGCGCGAGGGTCAAACTCCCCAAACCCGGTCCCACCTCTAGCACCCTCGAATTAGCGGTGATGCCAGCTAACCGCACAATCCGCTGCACCGTATTGGGATCAATGACGAAGTTCTGGCCGAGTCTCTTGGTTGGCCGGATCCCCAAGTACTCGGCGATTTCGCGAATTTCGCGCGCACCGAGCAGATCGCTACCAGACACCGAACACCCGTCGGGTGTTATCCCAGAGGCACTTGGCCATCGTGGCCTCGTCAACCCCACGGACTTCGGCCATCCGGCGTACGGTCAAGGGCATTAGGTATGAGCCATTTGCTTTACCTCGGTATGGCATCGGAGTCAGGTAAGGCGAGTCCGTCTCGACCAGAACTAAGTCATCGGGCACCACCTTCAGTGCCGCTCGCAAACTATCTGCATTCTTGAAGGTAATCACGCCGGCAAAAGACATGAACCAGCCACGTTCAGCGCAGTAGCTCGCCATTTTCGCATCGCCACTAAAGCAATGAAAAACCACTTTCGCAGGCGCACCTTCGGACTCGAGCACCGCAATGACATCTTCATGCGAATCTCGATCGTGGATAACCAAGGCCTTGCTCAACTCCTTGGCCAAATTAATGTGCCACCGGAAAGACTCCTGCTGCACCGATCGCAAGTCACCCTTGGTGCGGTAATAGTCGAGGCCCGTCTCGCCGACCGCACGCACAATGTCCTGTGCGGCCAACTCCGCAATTGCTAAGTAAGCATTGTCAAGACCCACTTGGCCCTGGTCGGTGAAGATTCGTGGTGCTTCATTTGGGTGTAAGGCAACTCCGACGATGACATCCGGGTGCCGTGCTGCCATCTCAACCGACCATCTTGCCGATTCGACATCGCAACCGATTTGTACAACCTTGGTGACTCCGACCGAGGCCGCAAGCATCAGCATTTGATTCGGATCTGGGCTGGTAGTGCCGTGCAGTTCGCGATCGCGGACATCAAGGTGGCAGTGGGAATCGATCACCGGTACCAGCAAAGGTTCAGGTGTCACCTCGGGCACAACGACTCCCATCCTCAGGGTGTGTCTTCTAGGCGCGGAAATAGTGAGTCGCCTTTGGTGACACTTGCGCCCACCGGTAATTGCCCCCACACCGCAGCGCCATCAATGCGCTGCTTTGCTAATGGCCCGAGCCCATGTGCACCTAATTGCCCCCACAAATCCTGCATGGTCTTTGGCATCAGCGGGTTATAGAGAACCGCGATAGCGCGTAGTGATTCGCAAATGGTGTAGAGCACGGTCTCAAGGCGTGCACGATTGGCGGGGTCCTTCGCCAATACCCAAGGCTCTTGCTCGGTGACATAACCATTAACCGCTTCGATGAATTCTTTAACAGCCGTGATGCCGGTCGAGAAGTCCAGAGCCACCATCGCGCTATCAGCAGTGGCGGCTGTTGACACCAGCAGGGCTTGTAAAGCATGTTCCGTTTCAGTATCGCTCGTGGGTGCGGGCAAAATACCTTCGCAGTAGCGCCCCACCATGGCCGTAGCGCGTGAGGCTAGGTTACCCAGGCCATTTGCGAGCTCGGCGGTATAGCGAGCCGACATGTCCTCCCACGAAAATGAGCCGTCTTGGCCAAATGCGATGGCGCGCAGGAAGTAGTACCGGAACGCATCTGACCCAAAGTGGTCGATGATCTCACTTGGCGCAATCCCGGTTAACTTACTCTTGGACATCTTTTCGCCACCGACAAGGAGCCAGCCATGTGCAAATACCTTGAGCGGTAACTGCTCGCCGGCAGCCATCAACATTGCCGGCCAGTAGACGGCGTGGAAGCGCAAGATATCCTTGCCGACAAGGTGCACATCGGCCGGCCAGGTACTCGCGTACTGCCTGCCCGCGGGTGAATCGGGATCAGTGCCGTAGCCCACAGCGGTCGCATAATTCAACAATGCATCGAACCAGACGTAGATAACCTGGCCGGTCTCCCAGGGCACGGGAATACCCCACGAAACACTTGAGCGAGACATGGATATATCGGTTAAGCCGCCACGAATGAAGGACATCACTTCGTTATAAGCACTGCGCGGTTGGATGGCCTCCGGGTTCGCTTCGTAGTGCGCAATAAGTCGCTCGGTGAAAGCCGAAAGTTGAAAAAACCAGTTCTCTTCTTGCAGTTGCTCACATGGGCGCCCATGCGCCGGGCAGATCTGCTGGCCTTCGTACTCTCCGGTACCGGGCACCAAGTCGCCCGCGAACTTAAACTCCTCGCAACCAACGCAGTAAGGGCCTTCATATGGCGCCGAGTAGACGAAGCCGTGTTCGCGCACCTGCTCCCAGAACCGCTGCACCCGCTCGACGTGCCGCGGCTCAGTGGTGCGGATAAAGTCGTCATTGGTGGCATCAACGGTTTGGAGCACCGGTAGCCATTCGGTCGCAACAAGATTGTCGACCCACTGCTGCGGGGCCACCCCGCCCGCATCAGCGGCTCGCTGCACCTTGGTGCCGTGCTCATCAACACCGGTGAGAAACCAAACCTGCTCACCGCGCTGGCGATGCCAACGGGTCAGCACATCCCCGGCGGTAGTCGTATAGGCGTGCCCGATATGCGGCGCATCATTTACATAATAAATAGGTGTCGTCAGATAAAAAGCTTTATCCGCCCCAGCTGCTGAGGTAACCGGTGACGACATAGTGCGATCCTACGGTTTGACGCCCTTGTGCTTGACGACCGCGTCGTAGACCACGCGCCGTGGTAAACCGGCCGCCTTGGCTACCTCGGCAATAGCGGTACGTCGGTCAACCCCGAGTGCTTCGTGGGCCCGCACCGCATCTACCTGCGCCGATTCGGTATCAAGGCCAGCCGCCGCACGCCGCTCCTGTACCGAGGCGCCGGCCACCACCACGGTTATCTCACCTCGAACCCCGAGTTCGGCCCACTGCACGAGATCACGCAACGTGCCGCGCCTTACCTCCTCGTAGGTTTTGGTGAGCTCCCGGCAAACTGCTGCCTGTCGGTCACCGCCCAAACTCGCCGCGAGGGCGCGCAGCATCACTTCGAGCCGATGCGGTGCCTCAAAGAACACCATTGTTCGGGGCTCGTTTATTAGTTCTTGTAGCCGGGTCGAACGCTCACCGGCTTTACGGGGCAAAAAACCCTCGAAGCAGAAGCGATCAACTGGCAAGCCCGAAAGCGCAAGTGCGGTCAGGACAGCTGACGGCCCCGGCAACGCTGTGACATGCACTCCGCACGCCACCGCCGCACTCACAACCCGAAACCCGGGGTCACTTACGACCGGCATCCCAGCATCGGTGACAACAAGCACCGTGCCACCCGCTGCGGCGATATCAACTAACTCAACTGCGCGCTCGCGCTCATTAACATCGTGATACGAAACCACGCGTCCTGTTAGCTGGACACCCAGTGCCGATGCCAAGCGCCGAAGGCGGCGGGTGTCCTCCGCCGCCACTACATCTGCGGCCCCCAATAAGGCGCGCAGCCGAGGTGAGGCATCAAGATCATTACCAAGTGGCGTGGCGGCGAGCACCACCTGACCGATCCTGGGTTCGGGATCGGTGCGCTGGTCGAGTCCTTCACTCCCGGTTACCACCTACACATCCTCCCAAACCGGCGGTGGCGCATACGATGACGCCCATGGCCGAGGCAGCAACGGACACGATCAACACCACCACAGCGCCCGACCGGGAAATCAACTCCCTGCCGGCCCGACTCGCCAGGCCGATGCCCTCATCGGGCCTTCGAGGTTGGATCGGCCCATTGGCGGTCGGCTTGATCGGTGCCATCTTGCGACTTTGGGATTTGGGCCGCCCGCATGCCTTTGCCTTCGATGAGACCTACTACCCAAAGGAAGCGCTGTCACTCCTTAAGTACGGGTACGAAAGGGCGCTCATCGACAATGCCAACGACATAATTCTTAAATCGGACGGCAACTGGCAAGCACTAAACCTGTTCAAGGATGACCCTGCCTTTGTGGTGCACCCACCACTTGGCAAGTGGACGATCGCGATCGGCGAATACTTCTTCGGAGCCACCCCATTTGGCTGGCGTATTTCGGTGGCCGTGCTCGGCATTATCGGCATCATCATGCTCGCCCGCATCGTGCGGCGCCTGACCCGCTCAGACCTCATAGGTACCCTCGCCGGCCTGTTGCTGGCCCTCGATGGCATCCATATCGTGATGAGCAGAACCGGCCTGATCGACATGGTGCTGACATTTTGGATTCTTGCCGCCTTCGGCTTACTACTTATTGACCGAGACCACACCAGACGCCGCCTCGCCAATAAAGTGCAAGCCGCGCTGGCCGGCGGCGCTGACCCGTCAACAGCGCTCGACGCATTTTCCGCAGGATTTGGACCAGCCTTTGGCTTTCGTCCTTGGCGCTGGGCCGCCGCCATCGCCCTTGGCTTAGCCTGCTCGGTTAAGTGGTCCGGTATTTGGTTCGTGGTCGCTTTTGTTCTGCTGACGCTTGTCTGGGACGTGTCAGCTCGCCGCGCCATCGGCGTGCAACGGCCCTGGACGGCAACGGTGTTGCGTGATGCACCGCTTACGGGTATCACGATGGTGGCAATTGTCATCGCCGTCTATTTCTTCTCGTGGGCAGGTTGGTTCCTGAGTGATGATGCCTACGGGCGCAACTGGGCCGCGGGCCAACCCGCTTCGATAATCCCGGCGTCCCTTAGATCGTGGTGGGATTACCACGCGCAGGCTTGGAACTTCCACGTTGGGCTCACCTCCGAGCACGCCTATAAAAGCAATCCACTGTCTTGGCCATTTCAAACCCGACCGACATCCTTTTTCTACGAAAGCATCAAGGACGGTGGCCGAGGCTGCTCAACCGACAACTGCGCGGCCGAAGTACTCGCCCTGGGCAACCCGATTATTTGGTGGGCAGCAATAGCCGCGATTGTCCATCAGAGCTGGCGCTGGATTGCAAGGCGTGACTGGCGGGCCGGTGCGGTACTTGTTGGCATCGCGGCCGGGTGGCTACCGTGGCTGCTCTACCTAAATCGCACCGTCTTTACTTTCTACACAATTGTTTATGTGCCATTTGTCGTCACCGCCCTTGCCATGTCAATGGGGACCATCATCGGCCCCGTCGGCTCGAGTGAATCTCGCCGGCGCTGGGGGGCAATTGCCGCCGGAGCGCTACTCCTACTCATCGTGCTCGTCGCTTGGTGGATGTACCCGATCTGGACCGGGCAGGTGATCCCCTATGAGCAGTGGAAACTTCGCATGTGGATGCCCACCTGGGTGTAACTGCAACAGCCGACGAACTCGGCCGCACCAATTTCACGCTTCTTGAGGGGGTGCAACTGAGCAGTTTGGCGACGGAACAGGCGCAGGCAGCCAGTGCAGCCGTCAGACCCTACTGCTAGCCGATCTCAGATCGGTTGACTTCCCCGCGCCGGGTCAGGGCGTGCAGGCGTCGGATGGCGGCACATGGATCGGCGTCGCCGAAGACCAGCGAGCCAGGGATGACTCCATCGGCACCTGCGGCTGCGAGCGCATCAACGGTGCTGCTGCGAATGCCTCCGTCGACGAACACCGGTCGCTCAGCGCCGCGCGCCGACAGCGTCGCCTTCATGTACCGAACGCGACTGGGTGCCGCCGGATCCGGATCGATGCCTTTGATGCCGATCGGCGTGCCCATGAGCAGGTATCGGTCGACGAACTCGGCACGCTCACAGGCCGCGTCGATGCTCTCGTGAAGTTCGACGCCCAAGGACGGAGCGGCCCCCTGTTCGCGGATGCTGGATAGCGTTGCCTCGACTTCTGCGCACGGTCCAGCCTGAACGGTGACGATATCAGCGCCGACGTCAATGAATCGTCGTGCCCAGTGATCGGGGTCGGTGACGTTCAGGTGCACGTCGAGGGGAAGAGAGGTGCGCTTGCGAACGGCGGCGGCGAAATCCGGTCCGAAGAGCAGATCGTCCACGTTGTGGCCATCGAAAACATCCAGATGGAATCCATCCGCCACCGGCTCGACCAAGTCGATGGCGCGACCCACGGCCAAAAGGTCCGCAGACCACAAGGACACGTAGGCGAGCACGGGCACGCTCCTAATGAAAAGGCTCGGAACTGACTACTTATTGCTACTATAGAGCAGAAACGATGCGATACGCTCATAAACGAACAGGCTGGAGGTGAAAATGGCAACCGTCGGAATCGACGTGGGCGGCACGAAGCTTTCCTCGGTGCTCCGGGATCACGGCAACGTCCTCTTCCCCCTTCTGCGGCCGGCGCCGATTGGCTCCTACGACGATCTTCTCTTGGCTATCGAAGACACCGTTGCCGGCTATCGCGCCGATCACCCGATCGAGGCGGTGGGCGTCTGCGTGGCGGCATGGATGTCCGCCGATCGAGAGCTCGTCCGACGCAGTGCAAACCTCGGTTGGGACGACAAACCCCTGCGCACGGACCTCGCCCACCGACTCGAACTGCCAGTCACCGTCGCCAACGACGCTGATGCGGCTGCTTGGGGCGGCTACCTCGACATCGGCCGTCCGACCGGAAACCTTGTGGCCTTGACCTTGGGCACGGACGTCGGCGGCGCTGTAATCATCGACGGACGGCTGATAACCGGCACCCACGGAGTCGCCGGCGAACTCGGACACCTCGTGATCGACCCCGCAGGCCCACGGTGTGTGTGCGGCACCCACGGATGCCTGGCGACCTACGCCAGCGGAACCGCCATGCTCCGCCGCGCACGGGCGCTGGCCAGTGAGTCACCCGGGCAGTTCCCCATGCTGCTCTCCGGCACCAGTTCGCATGACATCACCGGGCTCGACATCGCCAGGGCAGCTACCGACGGCATCGAAGGTCCGCTCCTACTCGCCGAAGCGGCCACCGCCATCGCCCGCGCTTCAGCCCTCATTAGCCGAGTTATTGACCACAGCACCCTGTTGCTGGCCGGCGGCGCGAGCAGCATCGGTGCGCCGCTCGTCCATGCAGTCAAATCCGCGCTTACTGACACAGAGCTGATCGGCCCTGTCCACCCAATGCCGAACATCCTTCTCGTATCCGACCCAGACTTCGCTGGCGCCCGTGGCGCCGCCGATTTCGCTGCTCGCCTGCTCGTCTGACCCCCAAAAACAACACGATACGGACAGGGAGAACTCATCGTGACCGACGTTCGCATCGGAGTCCTCGGCGCTGGCCGCATTGCGCAATCTGCGCACCTGCCGGCCATCAGCAAGTCGGCTGGAGCTTCACTCTCCGGTATCTTCGATCCATCGCCGGTTCTGAGAGCAGGTGCGTGCCAGCGATACGGCGTCCCCGCCTACGCCGATGTCGATTCCCTGCTGGCAGATGACACGGTCGACGCTGTCGTGATTGCCGTTCCGGATCGCTTTCATCTGGATCTCGCTTCCGCGGCTCTTGCGGCTGGCAAACACGTTCTTGTCGAAAAGCCCTTGGCTGGCACTCTCGCCGAGTCCCAGGAGCTCGTGGCTCTGGCAAAGAAGTCGGGCCTGGTCCTGCAGGTTGGCGCGATGAAGCGCCATGACCCCGGGGTGCGCTTCGCGGCCGTTGCGGTCCGCGAGCGCATCGGCAGGATCCTGTCCGCGACCGTGTGGTACCGAGTTATGTCTGCACTCCGACCCGAGGTCGAGGCTACCTACTTCCCGCCGATGATCGTCGACGAGCAGATGCGCGCGACGGAGACCACGTTCAAAGTTGACCGCGGAAACTACCTGCTTGTCACACACGGCGCCCACGTCCTTGACGGCATGCGATACCTCCTCGGAGACCCCAAGGAACTCTGCGCACGTCGCACCAACATCGGCAACGACTACACCTGGCACGGTCTGGCGACCCTTGCCGGCGACGGATTGGCCAACTTCGAGATCACCGCGAATGTGCACTCCGAATGGTCCGAGGGGGCAGAAATCTTCGGCGAGAAGGGCTCCGTGAAACTCTGCACTCCCTTCCCGGTGACGATGGCCGCCAGCGGCGTCGAGGTATTTGACGAGGCCACCGGCATGATCGAGAGGCCCGTATTCGGCGACACCAACCCTTACAAGAAGCAGATGGACTACTTCGTGCGCACCATCACAGAGGGAATCCCTGCGGATCCGAATGCTGACGACGGCCTCGCCGCTGTCCGACTCATCGATGCAGTGAACCGCTCGTTGGACGCGGGCGGCGTCTGGGTCACGCCATGACCGCCTTCGGTGTCTTCGCGCGCACCTTCCCCGTTGCCTCAGATCCTGAGGATGTCGCCGAGGCGATCGCCTCTGCTGGGTTCGACACCACCCAGCTGAATCTGTCCGTGTTCGGACGCCCCACCCTGGACGAGACTCTCGACACCTCAGCCGCACAGGACATTCGCAACGCCTTCGCCCGCAGGTATGTGCACATTTGGGGGGTATCCGGGACCTTCAACGCCGTACATCCTGATCCTGCCGTGCGCGCTGCGGGAGTGCGCGCCTGCCAGGCCGTCATCCGCCGAGCCCCAGATCTGGGGGCGGGCGTAGTCACCCTGTGCACGGGCACGCGCGATGCGGAGAACATGTGGCACGCACACCCAGACAATGACAGTGCTCATGCATGGGCCGATCTGGAGGCGAGTCTTGACGCGCTGATCCCCGTCGCAGAGCAGAGCGGCGTTCAGTTGGGCATCGAGCCCGAGTCAGGGAATGTCATCCGCGACGCAGCCGCCGCGGACCGGCTGCTGCGTCAGATGTATGCAGGGACGCGCACACTCACCATCGTTCTCGATCCGGCCAACCTCCTAACTGTCGACACTCTGGCGGATCAGCAGCACATTCTTAGCGATGCCTTCGATCTGCTCGGCGATCGTGTCAGTGCAATGCATGCCAAGGATGTCGTGGCGAGCGGCTACAGCGCACCTGGTGCGGGTGGCATGGACTACGACCTCGTCATGCGGCTGCACGCCCTGTTGCCGGCAGACGTACCGATCATCGCTCAAGACCTCACAGCGGACGACGCTTCGCAAGTCTGTCAGTTCCTTAAAGCCGCGTGGAATAGGGCTCACCGATGAAAGATCGCGAACTGTGCCCGTACCTGCGGACCCGTACCGGCCGTCGGCCCCTTATCGCGCTACATGGACTTGGCGGCTCCAGCGCACAACCCATGGGCCTGCTCGACCCAGAGGTACTCGAGAAGTTCGACGTCATTGCCCCAGACCTGCGCGCGCACGGCAGCAACCGCATGCCGGTCGACGACAGTCATCTGACTTTCGCAGGCATGGCGGCTGATGTGCGTGACCTGATCGAGGCTCTCGATCTCAGCGAGCCACCGGTAATCATGGGCATCTCAATGGGTGCCGGCATCGCACTCGAACTGCAGAGCACGTCCGAGCAATACGCCGCACTCTTACTCGTTCGCCCGGCTTGGGCTTGGGAATCTCACTCCGCCAACCTCGATGTGTTCCTGCTCATCGCCCACCTGATGGATGAATACCAACCGGCCGAAGCACGAGCGCGATTCTCGGCATCGAGTGAGTATGCACAGATCGCGGAAGTGTCACCTGCAGCGGCACAGGCACTTCTACCACAGTTCGATGCACCTCTAGCCGTCGAGCGCCGCCTCCGGCTCAGAGCCCTCCCAGCTGATCACCCCCGACGACCCACCGCACCAGTGCCCGGCATCGTTCTGGGCTCGAACGCTGACCCCGTACACCCGATTCACATCGCGCAGCGCGTCGCCACAGACACGAGCATGGAGTTCGACTTCGCTCCCCCCCGCTACGACGAACCGGAGGCCCATCGAGCGGCGATATCCTCGGCCCTGTTACGCGTGGGAGAAGGTGACATTCGATGACTGACACAATCGACGATGCTGCCTCGCGCGATCGTTCAGGATCATTCGCAGAGGAGCGACATCAACAGATTCTCGCCCTACTCGCCGGTCGAGGCCGCGTACGCAACTCCGACCTCGCGGCCATGCTCGATGTAGCCGAACCCACGATCCGTCGCGATATCGCCGATCTAGCCCGCCAACGTCGGCTGACCCGAACCCACGGTGGCGCCATCGCCATGCGGCCACAACTCGAACCCGACCTCCCCATGCGGATCGGCCGCAATGCCCCCGGGAAATCCGCCATCGCTCGAGCCTGCCTGGGGATGATCTCCGATGGCGATGCCGTCTACCTCGACGCTGGCAGCACCATTCTACGGATAGCTGAGTACCTCGCCGACGACAGTCCGGACAGCCGGCGGCCCCGCAACGTGAACGTTCTCACCAACGCCATGCCAGTAGCGCAGACTCTCGCGCAGCGTGGCGATACGCGGCACACCGTCATCGGTGGCAGCTACCGCACAGTGGGCGCCTGCTTCGTTGGACCGCTCGCCATCCAGTCCCTAAGCTCCTTCACCGTCAACGCTGCTTTCATCGGAGTGACCGGCTGGTCCGAGTCGGGATTCAGTGTCTCCGACCTAACCGAAGCCCAGGTCAAGGCGGCCGCGATTCAGATCGCCCGCAGAGTCGTGGTCCCGATGGATGTCAGCAAGGTCGGGGCTTCGGACTTCGCTCGAGTGTGCGGTCTAGAAGACGTCACCACCGTGGTCATCGATGCACCCAACACATACCTCCTCGATATCGCCGCCGACATGGGAGTCGAGGTCGTGATCGCAGGAGAGGGGACCGAATGAGCACCGTTTACGGTAAAGGCAAACCGAGGGCTCGCCGACCTTGGGTAGGCTATGTCGTCCTAACGGATTCGCACGTGTCTGATAGTCCAGTCGCCGTCAAGATCCTCACGATCGATCCTGGTCAGCGCGCCTCGTTACAAACTCACGAACGTATCGAATACACAACGCGAGCGGACGGGCTGTCCGCGTTGTCGAGGTGATGTGCGGCGAGTATCGCGAGGCGGACATCACTCGGGATGAGGACTTCTACGGCCGCGCCTCGGGTCGCTGATGAGCGCTTGTGAAGACTGGCGCATGACTCTCTGATCACGCCCAACGCTGCAGAAGTTTGTCTGCAAGGCAATGAACCTGCGATGACGTAATACGCGAGGTATTCACGCAATGCGGTGACTGGATCGTCACTGAGGTCCACCGGCTCGCGATGCATAAGGTCGTCATATACCTCACACGCCAGAGCCGTCATGTCAGGCCAATTGCGGTAGCTGGTGTTGCGGGAGACTCCAGAGTCATCCACGGGTCAATCAACCGTGAGCCCGCTGAGGGGCGGGCAAATGACAGCATCCCCCAGCCTCAACTGTTAGGACGCCTGAGTGGAGCTGAGGGGATTCGAACCCCTGGCCTTCTCATTGCGAACGAGACGCGCTACCAACTGCGCCACAGCCCCTAATGCGAGCCAAAGGGTAGCAAGTGCGCTGCCGCGTCCCACTTTGGACACCGGTTACAGCAATTAGCCGACCGCGCGCTGCGATTCTTCGAAGGCAACTGCTGGGACTTCGGCCGTCGTCGCCTTGCCATCGACATCTTCAAATGCGACTTGGCGCCGCAAGGCATGGGCAGCGTCAACCATGGCTTCCCCGGTCCATTCACCTGGCCGGGCCCGGTCAATGCGACGCGGCACCTGCGAAGCACGCGGTGCATTGACATAGGTGGGTAAAGTCGTCG
Organism: Actinomycetota bacterium; assembly: GCA_027729805.1. Taxonomy (GTDB): domain Bacteria; phylum Actinomycetota; class Actinomycetes; order S36-B12; family S36-B12. The sequence goes on along the minus strand of JAQCEO010000007.1, from coordinate 12,495 downwards.
GCACGGCTTCCCATGCCGAATCACCCTCGGCCCACGGATCCCAGTTCTCCCAATCGTCATCGATCACCGCAGGTGCTGCAGCGGCAAGTTCAACGACATCGGCATCGCGTTTGGTGCTGCGTGCGGTGCGAGTCGAAGCCGCAGTTTGCGCAGCAATATTCATGCGCGAGGACGCGGTCGCAGCACCGGCGACAACGAAGGCGAGCACCAACGCCGCAGCGACCATCGGGATAATTATCGAAATCATGGAGATTAAACCGAGTGTCAACGTCACAATCATGGTGACGGCCAACAAGCTAAAGATGACTAGACGCCGTTGGGCGGCACGCGACCGGTTAGTCAATCGAGAACGCTCAGTTCGCGCCCGCGCCTTTTGCTGGAACCCAGCGGGGTGCACTTCGTAGCTCGACGAAGTCGCGGCGCGGTGGCGCTCTGAGCCCAAACTCGCCATCGCGGTACTGAACTTCTTGGTGGATCGAACCTCGCTGATGCGGTCATGGCGACGTAACCACATTGGGATCAGGACAGCAGCCCAAAGGGCGATGATCACAACGTAGATAAAACCCGTCACGATTCGTACGCTAGAGCCCCGAATGAGGGTCATTGGGGATGCGAGCGGTAAATTTTTCGGCGTGTCGCAGGTGTTGGGGAATCAGATTTCAGGTCTGGCTCGGGACCCGATTTCGTCGCCACTGTTCCAAGACGCCCCCGGGGTAGTCGCCTTGAATAACGGAGTAGGTGAAGTGATCGCGCCATTGGCCATCAATATGGAGGTACTGCGGGCGCAATCCTTCCTCCCGCAGGCGAAGTTTTTCCACCACTCGACGTGACGCGAGGTTCTCCGGCCGGATATTTATCTCGACCCGGTGCAGCCCCAGCTCACCGGTGCAGTAGTCGCAGGCGAGCGCGACCGCGGTCGGGGTAATCCCCCGGCCGGCAAAGCTCTGGTCTATCCAATAGCCGATATAGCAGGCCCGCAGTGAGCCCATGGTGATACCGCCGACCGTCAACTGGCCCACCAACTGGCCCTCGAAGGTCATGGCCCAAGGCAAACTCTTGCCCCCGCGGGCCTCGCGCCGCAGCCGGCGCACCATCTCCCCGAAGTTAGTAGACAACTCCCCAGCCTGCCGGCCCTCGGGCGGCAAAGTGGCCTCCCACTCCTTGAGCCAATCCTTATTTCGTAAGCGGATTGCTTTCCACGCGCGGCCATCGCGGTAACGCAGTGGTCGCAGCGTCACCGGGCCATCGGTAACGGTGACCGGCCAGGTCATGGCAACTCCGCGGCGAATTCTTTCAGCCAGGTGCGAAGTTCGGGCCCAAGGTCTGGTCGCTCACATGCCATTTGGATAACCGACTGGAGATAGGAGACCCGATCACCGGTGTCGTAACGACGGCCGCCGAAGACCACCCCGCGCACCCCGCCACCTGCATCCTCGGGCATTTGCGCCAGCACGCGTAGCGCGTCGGTGAGTTGGATCTCGCCACCGCGCCCCGGCTTGGTGGCACGCAATACTTCGAAGACCGCTGGGTCGAGAACATAGCGTCCGATCACGGCGAATGAACTCGGAGCTTCAGCAACATCGGGTTTTTCGATCAGATCAGTGACAATGACGACGTCGCCGCTCCCAGTTTCGACCACCGCCGGGCAACCATAGAGTGAAATACTCGCGCGCGGAACCGCCATCAAGCAGATCACCGAGCCGCCGCACTCTGCACGCACCTGCAACATGCGCACCAAGACCGGATCCCGCGGATCAATGAGATCATCACCAAGCAGCACCGCAAATGGCTCGTCGCCGACATGGTTCTCCGCCATCAGCACCGCGTGGCCCAGACCCAGAGGCTCACCCTGACGGACGTAATGAATGCGGGCAAGATCAGAGGCGGCGGTGACCATCGTCAGTCGCTCGTCATCACCTTTTATTCGTAGCACCTCTTCAAGTTCAAAATTGCGGTCAAAATGGTCCTCTAGCGCGCGCTTATTTCGCCCGGTGATGAATAAGACATCGTCCAGGCCGGCCACCACCGCCTCTTCAACCACGTACTGAATAGCCGGCTTGTCGACAACCGGGAGCATCTCCTTGGGCATCGCTTTGGTCGCTGGCAAGAACCTGGTGCCAAAGCCCGCGGCCGGCACCACGGCCTTGCGCACCACCTGCCGGCCCGCCCGCTGCGTCATAGAACGACCCTAATGGGTCCAGATCGGGCACGATGTCCTCATGGCCCCCTTCGCCGATGGTGCAAGTGCGGCAAAAGCCAACCTGCGGGCCCAAATCCGCGCCCGCCGATCGGCGATTGACCCGGTGGTATTAGCGGCCCGCGATGACGACCTAGCACGGACCGCCCAAGCCCTGATACTGAACTTACCCGCCGGCGCCCGGGTCGCCTGTTATTTATCGTCCCCCACTGAGCCAGGTACCAACGCCTTGGTGCGTGCCCTAATAACTGGCGGCTTCGAGGTCATCGCGCCACGTGTGCGCGGCCGGGACCTGGACTGGGCGGTGGCCTCGGCGGCCAGCACCTTCGTGACCGGATCATTTGGAATACGTGAGGTGAGCGGGCCATCAGTCGGCCAAGGTGCCGAACCCCTCCGATCGGCGGGGCTGGTGTTCGTGCCCGCGCTCGCCATCGATCACCGCGGGGTGCGCCTCGGCCAAGGTGGGGGGTTCTATGACCGCACTCTCGAACAGCTGGCAACCGGGCCCGCGGCGGGCCCACTACTTGTTGGCGTGATCAATCAAGATGAACTCTATGACGAATTGCCGGCCGAGGATTACGACCGCGTCGTTGCCGCTGCCTTGAGTCCGGCCGCGATCACCTATTTGCCGACGGCAGCGGGTTAGTCAGCCAACGGCTACGGAGCAATTCTCGGGGACGAGACATTGCTGAACAAGCTTTTCCGACGGGCATGCAGATGCCGTTGGGGCGCAGCTGCGGCACAATCCAGCTATGTCGCTGAACACATCGCCCACCAAGCCACTTGCAGTCATAACCGGGGCAAGCCGGGGCTTGGGCTTTGAAAGTGCCCGTGGCTTAGCGAGTGCCGGATTCGATCTGGCCCTGGTAGCCAAGGACGAAGCAGGCTTGCAGGACGCCGCTCGGCGCCTCTTAGTTGAGTTCCCTGATCTCGAGGTTTACTGCTGCCCGGCCAATCTGGAACAACCTGATGCAACACGTGCCGTGATTTCGAAGATATCGACACTCGGCCAAGTGACTGTCTTGATGGTGGCGCACGGCGTGATGAGCGAGAAGATGTCGAAGACCTTGCGGACCAATGACGCGGAGTGGCACCGAGTCATGGCCATCAATCTCGATTCGGTCTTCGCCCTTCTTAACGGCCTTGTGCCGGCGATGGTTGAAGCACGACTCGGACGCGTAATTGTTTACTCGGCATGCATGGGACGCATGTCGGGCCCCGGCAACACCGGGGGCTACGCGCCCTATCGCGTCAGCAAGGCTGGGGTAAATGCACTGGTGCGAAATCTTGCTCATGAAACTGGACTTGGTAGCCGCGGCGTGCTAGTCGATGCCGTCTGCCCGAACCACTCGCGCACTGACATGGGTGGCCCGAATGCACCCCGAAGCGCGGCCGAAGGTGCCGCAACCTCGATCTGGCTGGCGACTCGTGCCTTTGAGTCCGGTGACATTACTGGTGTCCTCTGGGAGGACCAGCAGATCGTGCCGTGGTAGGGCAACTACTAGCCGATCCAATTTGCCATGGTGTAGGTGATTAAGAATGCCGCGGTACAGGCCACCGGCATCACAATCATCGCCGACCAGAACACCGCTCGATTCATCGACCACAGCCGGTTTGCCTCCCAAGCAAAACCCGAGAAAGTTGTGAAAGCACCGCAGATGCCAACCAATAAGAAAATACGCAGATCACCTGATGTCAACGCAAGTACCGGGCCCGCCACTGCCGAGCCGATCACGTTGACCGCAAGCAGCCCCCACATAAATGCCGCCGGACCAGTCGGCCCCGAAGTGCGCGCCGTGAGCCACTTGTCGAGCAGATAACGCATCGGTGCGCCGACCGCCGCACCAAGGGTTACCGCTAAGACCGCGATCATCGCAGCCGCTTAGCACTGATGCGTACACCTAGGCGGACGGCTAGTAGGCCACCGACCATTGTGACTACTAAATAGCCGGCCGCTAGCCACCCTTGGTCATCGAGCAACATGACCCCAGATTGCGCGGCGAGGGCGGAGAAAGTCGTAAACCCACCCAAGACGCCGGTGATCAAGAACGGGCGCGCCGGTGACCAGCTGCTGCGCGCAAGTAATAGCGGGGCCAGTAGCCCGATCGCCAAAGCACCAACGAGGTTTACCGTCAAAGTGGCCAGTGGGAAATCCTGCGGGACGAGCGGCAGAGTGCCGGCCGCCAATAGATCGAGTGCGTACCGGCCAAGTGACCCGATGATGCCGCCGACCGCGACAAGCCCAAGTATGCGAAATTGCCCCACGGCCAAACCCTATGGACCTAGGCCACCGCTAGTTGGTAAGGCGGCGATTGGACGAATGTGCCCTTACCGGGCACACTTAGCACTCGATATCCAAGAGTGCTAATCCGGAGGATCCGTGCCCACGTATGAATATGCGTGTTCGACCTGTGGCACCGACCATGAGGTCGTGCAGCGGATCACCGATGCCACATTGACCATTTGCCCGGTTTGCGGTGACCCGGGCCTGCGCAAGTTGTTCTCCAATGTCGGGGTGATGTTCAAAGGCTCAGGCTTCTACCGAACCGACTCCCGAGACAAGAAGAGTGATTCGATTTCCGGCGACACCAAGACCAGTGAAACCAAAACCGGCGACAGCAAAACCGGCGACACCAAGACCAGCGACACCAAAACCGGCGACACCAAGACCAGCGAAACCAAGTCGAACGAGCCAGCCAAGAAGGCCGAAGCCGCGCCGAAGAGTTCGGCGCCAGCAGCCACCTAGGACTCTTTCCTGTGGATAACTAATCGCACCGGTACCAGATTTTACTTAGCCTTCACCCATGGTTGATCTGCAAAAACTCCGCGCTAGCGCCCCGGCGCAATTCATCCGGCGCCGCCGCCGCTTCGTTGCCGCCGCCTGTGCCGCCCTGGCCGTGCTCCTGGCCTTGGGCTCAGTGCGTTCAGCCGGTGGCCCCACCGAAGCTGTCGCCGATCCCGTTACCACATTGAACCGAGGTGAACTCGCGATACCGGTGCCCTTGTCACCACCTGCCGCCGCGGGTTTACTGAATCTTGGTGATGTTATCGACGTCATCGCTATTTCTGACAGTGGCACCGCATCAACAGTGGCCCGCAGTGCGCTCGTGACGGGGGTGCCGGCCGCCGGCGGGTTCATGTCCGCAGCATCAGCAATTGTCCTCGTCGCGGTCGATGAATTAACCGCCCTTCGAATCGCCGGCGCCACCGGGAGCGGCGAACTCACCTTCGCCCTGCATCCGACAACCGAGCGCTAGCAACAACTTCGTTAACATCAAACTACTGTTTATCCTGCTCACTGAAATCCGCGACCTACTAAAACAAAATCACGCCCGGTGATGCGGCGGTACCTCAGCGAGTAGCCGACTATCACTGGGGGCAAAGCCGCCAGACTCATCAACGGTGACGTCCGGTAGCAAGTCAACAGTTAATTGCTCGGGTTTGGTTCGGGTGGAACCCACTTCGGCCAGCGCCTCATCGAAGGCCCGGCCCATCGTGTGCAAGTCTTCGCGGGTGATCACAAATGGCGGTGAGACCTGCAGGCCACCGTCGGCCAACAACCTGGTTAGCACCCCGCGCGAGCGGGCCGCCCGCACCAACCGGGCGCCGATGGTTGGATCGTCCTTGATAATCTCGGGGCGCAATTGCACGGTGCCCAGTAGCCCAATGGTGCGCACATCGGCCACATGACTGTGCGCGGCTAACGGATTTAGCACCGCTGATAGCACCGGCGCCAAATCAGCTACCCGCTCAACGAGCTGCTCCCGCTCAATGATGTCAAGGTTCACACTTGCCACAGCCGCCGCGGTCGCATGCCCGGAGTAGGTGTAGCCGTGCCGCCAGACCAGCCCCGGGGTATTCCAGAATGGCTCAGCAATGTGGCCGCTAACTAGCACCGCCCCCATCGGCAGGTAGCCCGAGGTCAACCCTTTGGCCGTCAAGATCAGATCTGGTTGCATGTCCCATCGTTGCGACGCAAACATTGATCCGGTGCGGCCGTAACCGCTGATAACTTCATCGGCGATTAGCAGTACCCCGCGCTCCTTGCAGATATCTCGCACCCGCGCTAGGTAACCGTCAGGTGGTGGATAGACCCCGCCCGCCCCAATAACCGGTTCACAGAAAAATGCTGCGACATTCTCCGCCCCGATGGCGTCTATCTCTAAAGTTAGGGCATCGGCGTCATCCCAAGCCACGTTTTGGATCTTGGGATCTGGCTCACCGTGGCCATCACGATTTGCTGGGATACCCCCGAGTAAAGTTCCCGCAACATGCATGCCGTGATACGAACGGTGTCGCGCAATTATGCGAGTGCGCTTCGGCTCACCAAGCAATGACCAGTACCGGCTGACCATTTTGAGTGCCGTATCAACGGCGTCACTGCCACCGGAGGTGAAAAACACTTTGGCATCGGTCAGTCCCGATAACGCAGCCAAGCGGTCAGCCAACTCAAGGGTTGGCTGGGTCGCATAATCACCGAAGGCCGAATAAGAGGCAATCGCGCGCATCTGCGCGGCTGCCGCATCGGCGATTTCGGTGCGCCCGTGGCCAACATTGCAGTACCAAAGGGCCGCGGTTGCATCCAAGTAGGTGCGGCCATCAGCGGCGGTGACATGGGCCCCCTGCCCGGAGGTGATGACGAAATCGTGGCCGGCCACCGCCGACATATCGGCGAATGGGTGCCACATTGCAGAGGGGGGGCCGCTGATCACTTCTCAATGTTAAGGCCTACGTACCGTAATGTCATCTCCCATGAACACCCAAGTCGGCCGGCACCTAGCGGGCAGCGGGCGGGTGGTGCTCTTTGGTGCCACCGGCTACACCGGGCGACTGGCCGCCGAAGCCATGGTGCGCGCCGGGTTGGCGCCGGTGCTGGCCGGACGCTCTGCGACCAGGTTGGCCGACTTGGTTGCCGAGTTGGCGCCGTTCGCGCCGATCAATGCCGCACCCACCTGGCAGGTTGCCGAGGCCGGCGACCAAGGCAGCGTCAACGCGCTGCTGGCTTCACCCGCTGATGTGCTGGTGTCCACGGTCGGGCCTTTCACCCGCCTGGGCGCGCCTGCCATCACGGCGGCGATCAATGCCGGTGCTAGTTATGTCGACTCCACCGGCGAACCACCATTTATCCGTGAGGTATTCCAAACGTACGGGGCGCAGGCCCAGGCAACCGGGGCCCGGCTGCTAACCGCCTTCGGCTACGACTACGTACCCGGCAACCTCGCCGGCGCCTTGGCCCTGCAAGCCGCCCGAGCCAGGGGCGCGGTGCCAACACGAGTTGAGATTGGCTACTTCGTCGGCGGTGAGAGTTTCGGCATGAGCAGTGGCACCAAGGCAAGCGCCGCGGCCATCATGCTGGCACCGTCATTCGCCTTTCACCATGGTGCCGTCATCACCGAACGCAGCGCGCGGAGCACCAGCATCTTCAACGTCGAAGGTCAGCCCCTAGCGGGGCTGTCCGTCGGTGGCAGCGAACATTTCGCACTTTCCCGTTTTGACCAATCAGTGCAAAATGTTGATGTCTATTTGGGTTGGGCGGGCAAAGCCACCCGGGTGGCAAGTGCTGCAAGCGGTGCGATGAGCGCAGTTGCCCATGTTCCAGGTCTTGGCAACCTCATGCACCGGGGCCTAAGGTCCGCGGCCGGTGATGCCACCGGGCAAGGCCCCACGAAACGCCAACGCGATACCAACACCTCGATCGCCGTGGCTCGAACCTTTGATGGTGTCGGGCGCCCGCTTTCGCGGGTGCAGGTTACCGGCCCGTCGCCCTATACCTTGACGGCCGAATTACTCGCGTGGGCCGCCGCCATGTGTTTGGTGCACCCAGCATTAAGTGGTGGCGCCTTCGGCCCGGTCGACGCCTTTGGACTTGACGCCCTGCTGCGTGGCTGCGCCGACATGGGCCTAGTGCCGGTCAAAGAATGATCGTGCTACTAGAACCGCAGTGGCGTGCACGCGAATTCGCCCACCGTGAGCGGGTCCAACCGTGGGTTGCCGGAAGACTCGCAAGGCGTAAGCACGGCCTCACTCATCCGGTAGATGACTTCCTGTTCGACTACTACCCGTATTCGGTTAACAAACTCCTGTCTTGGCATCCAGGTCATGGGGTTGAGCTGCACGGTGATGTCACGCAGTTCGAAGTTGATCCCGCATACCGGCATCTTGCCGCCGAACCCGCAGGCGTCACCACTGACCTCGAAAAGTTGGCGCCAAAGGCCGACCGACTGGATCTGGTGATTCGGCTACTTGCTGGCACAGCTGCCCGCCCGGCACAGCTTAATTGCTTTGGATTACATGAATGGGCGATGGTCTACGAGGCTCCCGAGATTCGGCACGGCGGTTACCCACTGCGCGTGACCGCCGGCCGGGTAACCGAGATCGTTGACGAACTCGGCCTGCGCTGCACCCATATTGATGCCTATCGGTTCTTCACCCCGGCGGCCCTGCCACTCAATATCATCGAGCCAACTCGAGCCAATCAACCTGACCTCGAGCAGCCCGGGTGCCTGCACGCAAATATGGACCTCTACAAGTACGCGATGTGGTTCAGCCCATTTATCGGCAGTGAGCTCGTTGCAGATTGCTTCGAACTGGCACGCATCGCCAGGACCATTGATATGCGGGCGGCACCCTATGACCTCACCGACCTGGGCTACGAGCCGATTTGCATCGAAACCGCCGAAGGCCGCCGCGAGTATGTGGATGAGCAAAAGCAGATAGCCATTCGAGCACAAGTGCTGCGAGCCCAATTGAGCCGGTGTTTTTCATCGCTGCGGGATGCTCGGGCAGATGCGTCTGTTGCCAACTATTAGCAGTAGTGAAATCAGCGGTTTCATCACCACCGGTAACTTGCTAGGGTGCCATTCTCAGGCCTTGCGATACCCACCCTGCACCCGAAGGATTTCCTATTGAAGGCGAGCTAACCGTGACGATCCGACTGGGCGACGAAGCCCCCAACTTCACCGCAACCACCACCGGGGTGCCACGCTGGCTCGGCCGCATCCTGCCCAATATTCGGCTTGAGTAGTTGGATGACTCCGCTACCAGCGCGGCAGTGCTTTGCCGGGATTTAAAATACCCAGTGGATCCCAAGCCGCTTTCACCCGAGAATGTAAATCAATCGCGACTTCATCAAGCTCAAGGCCTAGGTGCGCCCGTTTCAAGGTGCCGATTCCGTGTTCACCCGTTACCGTGCCACCGACCGCTAGCGCTACATCAAGAATCTCATTGAATGCGACCATCGAGCGAGACGCAGCCTCATCATCACCGCGCGGGACCACAATCGTCGGATGCAGGTTGCCGTCACCGGCATGGCCAAAGGTGCCGATGAAGACGTCATTGCGCTGCGCAATCTCCGTGATCATGACCATCGCCGGCGCCAGCTGCGAACGTGGCACCGCGATATCGTCAAGGAGCCAATCACCCATCATCTCTAGGGCGGGGATCGCCATTCGCCGGGCGCCAACGAGCATTTCGGCTTGCTCGGGATCCTCGGACCGATAAGCCTCCGATGCGCCATTTCGTTCACAAATCTCGAGCAGCAGGTCAGCCTCAGCAATACCTGCGCCACCGGCAGCATCGGTCTGGGCAATTAACAATGCCCCGGCTGAAGTATCAAGACCCATGGGGCGCCAGCTTTCAACGGCGGTGATTGTTGCCTGATCCATCAACTCAAGCATGCTCGGTGTTAGCTGCGCCATGATCTGCTCAACCGCCAGGCCCGCTGCACCAACATCTGCAAATACCGCAACCGCGGTTGTCGGTGGCGGCGGCAGCGCACGCAACTTAAGTCGAGCCATCGTCACGATGCCAAGGGTGCCTTCGCTACCGACCATCAGCCCGGTGAGGTCGTAGCCGGCCACGCCTTTGATGGTGCGACGCCCGATTCGCGTAACCCGACCGTCGGCGAGCACAACTTCGAGCCCGAGAACCGAATCGCGAGTAACCCCGTACTTCACGCAGCACAGCCCACCCGCGTTGGTGTTTACATTGCCACCAATTGAACAGAAATCTTTACTTGCTGGGTCCGGGGCATACCAAAGCCCATGCTTTTCCACCTGCTCACGCAGGTCGGTGTTGAAAATCCCGGGCTGGGTTTCAACATAGCCATTACCCGCATCGACATTTAGCACCTCGTTCATCTTTTCCACGCATACGATGAGCGAGCCGTCGATAGCATTTGATCCACCAGACAACCCCGAACCCGCACCCCTGGGGACCACCGGGATCCGGTATTGGTGGGCAGCTTTCATGATCGCACTTACCTGTTCGGTGGTGCGCGGAAACACAACAGCGATTGGCTCACCGGCCTGCGAGCCGGTCGATCTATCTCGCGTATAGGTGGGCAGGCGGTCTGGATCAGTGACTACGTCGCCATCACCTAGTGCAGCATCACACGCTGCGAGTAGGGCATCCTCATCGGTCATGCGCTGACACCCAGACTTTGCGCAGCGGTTCGTCAATCTCCCAACGAGTTTGCTCACCTGCAAGTAGCCGCCCGACGGTACCGGGGGCTAGTCCAAGAACAGAACCATCCGGCAACAGGATGCGACCGCGGCCGCTCAGCACCACGAAGACCTCATCATTTTCGGTATCTGTCGAAACGCCGACCGAATGCTCCCAGACCCCAATGGTCATGGTGTCGGTATCACCGATCGTCACCGACCCGGTAGTTACCCCGCCACTGACATCGCGGACATCGTCGAGGGGGGCATGCGCAACAACGATACGCGTCGGGTCATCAACGTTGGCCATCGCTAAACCCTATTCGGCTGCCACGGCTTCGACTATTCCGGGCAGCACCCCGGGTGGGATCGGACCGATGATGCGGGCGGCAATCAGGCCGGTTCGGTCAATTACCAAGGTGCTAGGCAGTGAACCCGGCGGCACATCCGGCAGTGTCGCCAATGTGGCGCCAGCTGGATCCATGATGCTCTCGTACGGAATCTGCTGCTGCTTGGCAAACTCACGCGCCTTATCTGGATCGTCCTTCACATTCAGCCCGACAAACACCACGTCCGGCCCCGCGGTGCTCGCACTCGCGGCAATCAACTCCGGCATCTCTTCAACACAAGGTGCGCACCAGGAAGCCCATGAGTTCAACACCGCAACCGAGCCGGCAAAGTCGGCCACGGCCAATTGCCCGCCGGCAAGGGTGGTACCGGCTACTTCGGGTAACTCCGGTCGCTCGCCCACCGCATACTTAGTAACCCCCACGCCGGGGGTGACCCCAGGTGCTGAGCGCCCGCAGCCGGTAACGAGAAGACCAATAGCGGCCGCGGCCAAGAGGGCAATGCCAACCGGCCGAGCGCGTCGACCCAATGACTTCCGCGGTAGTGAGCCCATAGGGATACGACTCTAGAGAATGGGCAAAGATGGGGCCCGGCCCTCGTAGCTCAGTCGGATAGAGCGACCGCCTCCTAAGCGGTAGGCCATGGGTTCAATTCCCGTCGAGGGCACCACCGCAACAACCCACTTCATCAAAGGGGCGATGACCGCCGTCGCTGTAAACCAGCCCAGGATACTTTCCATTACATTTCACTCACCGCAGTTGCCCACAGGAGTAGCACCGCATACACCGTCACGCCGATGGTGAACCACCCAAATTTGGCCGCCTTGACATCAGGTAGTTCCTCACGAAAGACGCTGGTGAGAATTGAGCCAGAAAGGAATGCGACCGGGATAGCGACTGCCAACTCAGTTGTTGGGGGCAAAGCAGCAGCGAGCACTAGGCCAAGGAGTAGGGAGCTGACCAAAATCCACCGGGTCAGGAGCGAGAACCTGGTTGGATGCGCCTGGGCGAGGTTACGGTCGGTAAGGAGAAAGTGCAGGCCGAAGGCGACCGCGAAAAGAAGTGCGAAATCGAAGCCGGTCGCAACTCTTGAGGGCATCGTGTAGGTGACAACAATATTCAAAACCGCATACGCGCCCACATGGACCACATAAGAAAGTTGAGTTGGCCCAGTATCAACCCGAGCCCATGAATCCAGTCCGTAAAACACGAGCATGCCGAGTAGGGCTATCAGGAAAATCCCAGAAGCCAATAACGGAGCTGGCACCACATCGGAGGAGACCTCATTGGTGAAGGCCACCTGGCCATCTGCAAGATCTGGCAGTAAGTGCAAGAACACATAGGCGATGGCCGTGCCACCGGCGAACGAGGTCACCGCCTCTTGGTGCCGCTTGGGGATCTTGAGCAGTAACGGAGCCGAGATGTGCATCGCAGCCATGAGGAGGGTCAGGGCTAGGGCCACCAGCACCGTGTTCGTCGACTCCACGGCTGCTACGCCGGCAACTGGTAA
>JAQCEO010000066.1 GCA_027729805.1 Actinomycetota bacterium | reverse complement strand
CAACTATCAAATGGGCCCGGCACCGCGCCCATCGCATTTTGGTGGTAGCGAAGCTTTTCAATTAACTCTGGGTCGGTGGCTACCAGTCCACCGCCGATAACATCGCTATGACCGCCAAGATACTTGGTGGTGCTGTGCACCACGATATCGGCACCAAGTAACAGCGGCTGCTGCAGATACGGTGACGCAAAAGTGTTGTCGACCACAAGTAAAGCGCCGGCGTCATGTGCGACCTTTGCCAAAGCCGCGATATCCGCGACATTTAGCAATGGGTTGGTTGGAGTTTCAACCCAAACTAGAACCGTCTTACCAGGGATGATTGCGGCAGCAACGGAAGTTGGATCAGTTACGGCCACCGGCGTGTGTTCAACCCCCCACGGGCCAGCGACCCGAGCAAAGAGCCGGTAGGTGCCGCCATAGGCGTCGTCAGGGATTACCGCATGGCTGCCGGGGCGAGCCAACGTGCGAATAATGGTGTCCTCGGCGGCCAAACCAGACGCGAATGCCAAGCCCTGCGCACTATCGATCCCCGGCGCCTCTAAGGCCGCCAGACACTCCTCAAGTGCAGTTCGCGTCGGATTACCGCTGCGCGAATACTCATATCCGCCACGTAAGCCACCAACCCCGTCTTGAGCGTAGGTAGACACCTGATAGATCGGGGTGACCACTGATCCGGTTAGGGCGTCAGGCTCCTGTCCCGCGTGGATAGCCCTGGTCTCAAATCCTCCGATAGCCTCGCTCCTCGCGCCCGTATTGCTCATACCTCGTACCCTAGGGGTATGAGTCTTTTTGGATCCAACAAGTCCCGCATGGTTGACCCCGCAGATGCACTCCCTGGCCATCTCGAACCCGTATTCACCACCGACGACACCCACGCGGTGCTCGGTGGTTCGCTCACCGGTCCATGGCCGGCAAATACTGAGCGCATCTACCTAGCAATGGGCTGCTTTTGGGGGGCCGAAGAAATCTGTTGGCGCCTACCCGGGGTGCTATCCACCAGCGCTGGGTATATGGGTGGGATCTCACCTAACCCGACTTATGAGGAGGTCTGCACCGGGCGCACCGGTCACACCGAGGCCATCTCGGTCACCTACGACCCGACGGGGCTCAGTACTTATGACCTACTCAAGATTTTCTGGGAGAGTCACGATCCGACGCAGGGCTACCAGCAGGGCAATGACATCGGCACGCAGTACCGCAGCGCTATTTTCTTTACGAATGACGAGCAGCGTGACTTAATCGAACGCACCCGCGATGCCTACGCGAAAGTAATTTCGGATCGCGGTTACCCGGCGATAACCACCCAGATTGCTCCAGCTTGCGACTATGTCTATTACCTAGCCGAGGATTACCACCAGCAATACTTGTATAAAGTTCCAAATGGTTATCGCTGCCACGCCAACACCGGGTTGGCGCTACCCGTACTCGCATAAGCCACTACTTGGATAGGTAAGCCAAAACATCCTGACGGGTAATGACACCTGTCGGTTGCCCGTCGTCGACCACAACTGCCGCATCAGCTGCTTCAAGGGCCTGGACCGCCACCTGGATCGCCTCACCCGCACCGATCATCGGTAGTGCGGCCGACATGTGCATTGCTACCGGGTCGGCAAGTTGGGCCTTACTGCTAAACAGCGAATCGAGTAGGTCACGTTCGACCACCGCACCGACTACTTCGGCTGTCATGACGGGTGGCTCCGCACGAACAACCGGCATCTGCGAGACGCCGAACTCACGCAGGATGTCAATAGCATCGCGCACGGTTTCGGTGGGATGAGTGTGCACAAACGGCGGCAGTGCCCCGGACTTGCCAAGAAGTACATCACCGACCATCCGGTCGGTATCGGCCTGTAAGAAGCCGTAAGCGCTCATCCAATCATCATTAAATACTTTGGATAGATAACCGCGACCACTATCTGGAAGTAGCACCACAACAACGTCCCCAGGTTTCGCTCGCTTTGCTACGTCTAGGGCTGCGACCACGGCCATACCGCATGAACCACCAACCAGCAAGCCTTCCTCACGCGCCATCCGGCGCGTCATCTCAAATGATTTCTTATCCGAAACCGCGATGATCTCGTCGCAAATATTCGGGTCGTAGGCGGCCGGCCAGAAGTCCTCGCCGACACCTTCAACTAGATACGGGCGGCCGGTGCCTCCTGAGTAAACCGAGCCAACCGGATCCGCGCCAATTACCCGCACCACGCCACCGCTGGCCTGCTTCAAAAAGTTGCCAGCGCCAGAAATGGTGCCCCCGGTACCGACCCCGGCGATAAAATGGGTGATGCGCCCTTCGGTCTGTTCCCAAAGCTCCGGACCGGTGGTCTCGAAATGCGAGAGTGGGTTATTTGGATTTGAGTACTGGTCCGGCTTCCAAGCACCTGATACTTCACGGGCTAGTCGATCACTAACCGAGTAGTAGGAGCGTGGGTCTTCAGGGTCTACCGCTGTTGGGCAGACCACGACTTCGGCGCCGTAGGCCTTAAGCACGTTTCGCTTGTCTTCGCTGACTTTGTCGGGGCAGACGAAAATGCAGGTGTAGCCGCGCTGCTGCGCGACGATGGCCAGGCCCACCCCGGTGTTTCCGCTCGTCGGTTCGACAATTACACCACCTGGTTGCAAGCTGCCATCGCGTTCAGCCGCATCGATCATGCGCACCGCGATGCGATCCTTGACCGAACCACCCGGATTCAAGTACTCGACCTTGGCGAGTACTAGAACCCCCTCCGGCACCCCCTCGATAACCGAGCGCAGCCGCACCAGCGGCGTATTTCCAACGAGTTCTACGACCGACTCCGCGTAATCCATAACTAGACCTTAGAACGTCATAAACTTGATCCGTGTCCGACCCCATCGTGGCCTTGGCTCCCGGCGTCTATCGAATTGGCACCCTGGGTAATTTCATCAACACTTTTGTCTTTCTCGAGCCCGATGGCTCGATAACCCTCGTCGATTGCGGACTCAAAAAGGCTCCCGGCGCGATTGTTCGCGGTCTTGTGGAAATTGGAAAACATCCCCATGATGTTGGACGCATCGTGCTCACCCACGCCCATGATGATCACATCGGCGGGGCGGCCGAAATGATCACCGCGGCCGGCCTCGAGGGGGCTGCGATGCACGCGGCGGACGCCGCATTTGTGCAGGCCGGCACCCTGCCCCCGCGCGACAGGTCAGCGACGTCGGGCCGAATATTCGCTCGAATGCCCGATCGACCCTACGCAACATTTACAGTGACCGAAGTTCTCACCGATGGCCAACTGATTGATGTCGCCGGCGGCCTGCGGGTGATTCACACCCCCGGACACACCCCCGGACATATCTCACTACTCCACGAACCAACGGGTGTGCTCATTACCGGTGATTCCATCTTCAATATCGGCTCGCGTATGACTTGGGCACTATCCGCCTTTTGCACCTCATATGAACAAAGTAAGACGACCGCCGCGCTCCTTGGTGATCTTGACTTCAATATCGCGGCCTTTACCCATGGGACCGAGATACGCAACAAAGCCCGCGAACGTATCCGCACGTTTTTGACCAAACGCGGTGCTCGCCGATGAGTGATCCAAATATCGAGGAGTTCAAGATTGAGTTGAACCGCGTGGTTGACCGATTACTCACCATGCCCGTAACCAAATTGACGAGCGCCGCTAACTCAACGCGTCCGGTGCTCGCTCAACTGGCGACCATGGCAGGGCAACTGACACCGGTACCGGTTATCGCCGACCGCGCCCTTGGATTTCAGTGCGCAGTCCTTGGTAAGGAGTTGATGGACTCCGGTCAGCCCTGCACCGAGGGCACCGCCCTGCTTCGCGATCTGCGCCTAGCCCTTTGGTGACAGACAAAGTGGACGGGACTAATTACCTAGTCGCGCGAGAATATCGCGATTAGCCGCAAGAACTCGAGATAGATCCAGACCAAAGTGACGAGCAGGCCAAAAGCCATCCGCCAAGACTCGCGCTCCGGCGCCCCAGCCGCGATCCCCTGCTTGATAGCTTCAAAGTCAAGCATCAAGAAGAACGCGGCGATGAGCACCCCGGCAACGCAGATGATCAGCCCTATGCCGTCAATACCGTAGAAGCCCCAGCCGCCACCAACACCAAATAGCGCAGCAACGAATGACGCCAACCCGATCACCAGGTAGGTAACCGCAGCCGCGATCAGCACACTCACGAACTTCTTATTGACCTTAATGACACCGGTCAAGTACAGGACGAGCATCACCCCGAAGGTTGTCATGGTCGCCAAGACCGCCTGCACCACGATGCCCTGATAGTTGGAGGATTCGGCGACTTGGTTATACCAATTGCTGATGGCACCAAGCATCAAGCCTTCAAAGACCGAGAATACCAAGACCAATGTTGGTGAAACTTGCCGGCGGAAAGCGATCATGAAGCCGAAAATGGTGGCGATAATGAGCGCCGGCAACACAATTACCGGGAAGGCGTAGGTAAGGTTCCAGCCCACCACCGCGAACACCACGACCACCGCGAATACCAGCAGGGTCTTCATGATGACGTCGGTGATTGTCAGGCGCAAGCCCGAGGCCGCGGTCAGATTGGCGAACTGCTCATTGGTGTCGATCGGTGGCACCACGCCACCCGTGGCGTACTGGGCCCCCGGGGCCGGGTCGGCGGCAAAGGTGTAGCCACCCTTTTCGGCGGGCTTGGAATACTTCGACAAAACCGGGTTATTTGAGTCCATGGCTATACGATAACCCAAGGTTGGCAATTAGCAAACCATTAGTGCCCTCGATGGGATTTGAACCCATACTGTGCCGGGTTTAAGCCGGGTGTCTCTGCCAGTTGGACTACGAGGGCCATGCGCCGTTACCTGCCTTCGCCAACCTTAGAACCTCAGGTGTACTGACTTAGACCCTCAGGGTGCATTGGGCCCTGAAGAAGGCGGTGCTGCGTTCCCAGGCCGCGGTGGCGTGGCTCGGCGCAAAGACCTCGGGGCGCTCGTCATTGAAGAAGGCATGTTCGGAGCCCGGGTAGTCGAAAATCTCCACCCGGCCACCGTGGGCGGTGATCGCGGTGGCGTATTCGGCGATCTTCGGGCCGGCCCAGTCCTCATCGGACTGTGCTTTGTGAATCATGGCCGACTTACCGGCGTACTTCGCCCAGTCCGGCGCATAATCGGGCCACGGCATGGCCGGATAAAAGGCCGCCGCGCAGCCAATATTCGCACTGACGGTAGGTGCCAGCAGCGCCAACCCACCACCCATGCAAAACCCCATGACCGCGATCTTGCTGCTAGTTACTTCTGGGCGCCCGAGCAGGTAAGTGGCCGCGCCCGCAAGGTCCGCGGCGGCCCCGGACACCTGCAAACCCATCATCAACTTCTGGGCTTCATCCGGCTCGGTGGTTTCGATCCCGCGGTAGTGATCAACCGCCAGGGCCACAAAACCGGCATCGGCCAACCGAGTGACCACCCCCCGGATATGCGGCACCAACCCCCACCACTCCTGGATGACGATCACACCGGGGCCAGACCCAGCGGCCGGGATAGCGATTACGCCATCAACCTGCTCGCCATGGATATCAACATTTACATTGCGCATACTGCATTCTCACCGATCCAATGCGATTTTGTCCGGCCGACCCGCCCCGCAGCCAAAAGCAATTAGCCGGCGGCACTTGGCCAGATGACAAAGTCCCTTGACAATTGCGAAACCGTAGCGGTTGAAACCCCAGCCGCCTGCGCCACATCCCCGATCGTGATAGTCATAAAGCCCCCGTCAACTTCAGTCTAAGCACGTCGAAGGGTAGATAGCCAACCGTTTACCTAATATATGCAGATAGTTGGTTACTGATCTTGCATTGCTAACGTGTAAACGATGCCATCCAAGATATCTGTTTCGGACACGACCACCAAAGAAGCGCCGGTCGCTCGCACGATGGCGCGCAGCACCATGGCACCCGCACCGATCACATCGACCCGGCCCGGATGCATAAATGGCAGGGCGGCGCGCTCGGCTTTTGTCATAACGAGCAACCGCCCCGTCACATCCTCCACCTGCGCCGCCGTGATGGTCGAGCCATGCAATAACACCGGGTCATACTCAAGGAGATCAAAAGCCATCGCGGCCACCGTGGTTACCGAACCGGCCAGCCCAACCACGCTGGCGGCGTGCTTGATCGGCACCGCAGCGCGGACCAAGTCAAGCGCCTGCGCAAGGTCCACTTCAACGGCCGCGATCTGTTCGGGGGTTGCCGGGTCGCCTTGTAGGTGCCGCTCCGCAAACCGGACGCAGCCGATGTCGACACTGATGCTGTGCGTCGGCTTCGCGGCGCCTAAGACGAATTCAGTAGAACCCCCACCGATATCGATAACGAGTGCGGGCAATTGCACTAAACCGGCCGGTAACCCGCGAACGGCTCCGGCAAATGAAAGTGCCGCTTCTTCGTCACCGCTGATCACATCCGGGTCGATCTCTAAGCGCGCCCGCACACCAGCGACGAAAGCCTCGCGGTTTCGCGCATCCCTGGTGGCCGAAGTAGCAACAAATCGAACCTGATCAACATTTGAAGTCGCAATCAGTGCCGCGTACTCATCACAAACGGCAAATGTGCGCCCAAGAGCCTCTGCGGAAAACTCACCGGTGCGATCAACGCCTTCACCTAGTCTAACTATTCGCATCAGGCGCACTCGCTCATGTAAGACACCGGCGCGATCAACGTCAGCGATGAGCAACCGAATTGAATTCGTGCCACAATCAATGGCTGCGTACCTCATACTCGGTCACCGCACGAATTCTGCGTCCACCAAGGGGCTAAGGCCGCCAACACCTCATCACCGAGCGGGTTAACGCCCGGGCCGACGGCCAGCGAGTGCGCAGCGAGCACGTGTAGGCACTTAACCCGATCAGGCATCCCGCCTGCGCTGATTCCAGCCAACTCAGCCACCTCGGCGCTTGTTTGCCGATCGGCCAAATACTGCTCGTGGGCGGCCGAGTACTGCGCCACTAACTCCACGTCGTCAGCTAACCGCTGCTCCATCGTGCGCATTAAGCCGCTCGCCTCCAAGGTGCCAATAGCACCGGTCAACCGCGGACAGGTGGCGTAATACAGGGTCGGAAACGGGGTGCCATCGTCAAGTCGTGGCGTGGTGCGCACCACATCAGGTGCACCGCACGGGCAGCGGTGCGCTACCTGCATCTCACCACGTGGTACCCGACCTAATTGCACTTCGATTAGATCAATATCTTGCCCGGAGGCCGGCTCCATGGGTCGGTTGATCACTCGAAGAACCTATCTATCCCGGCCAGCAGCCAACTCGCATAGTCACGCGGCCCCGCGGCCTTCGTCATCAAATCAGCGTCCAGCTTGTTGCCCGGTGCGGTGCTCGAGCCGGTGAGTACCAACCCCAAAGCAACGTCAGCGATGAAGACCCCTCTCACAAGATAAGGAGCATCCGTTGGTTACCTAGGGTATTTGGCTTAACCCGCTCGAGGTCAAGGAACTCCGCGACACCCTCGTCATAGGACTGCAGCAACTGCTCGAATACCGCGTGCTCCACCGGTGCACCTTCAATCTCCGTAAACCCATGGCGACCGAAAAATTCAGTCTCGAATGTCAGGCAAAACACCCGCTGAATACCAAGACTTCGGGCCCGATTCAATTGGGCGGTCAAAATCTTTGAGCCCACACCGCTACGGCGATAGTCCGGATGCACCGCAAGGGTGCGAACCTCGGCGAGGTCTTCCCACATTACGTGCAGGGCGCCGCAGCCAACTACTTCATCGTCGCTGACAGCGACGAGAAACTCCTGCACATCTTCATACAAGGTGACAGTCGCCTTGGAGAGCAGCCGACCATTGGGCGCATAGGCATCAATCATTCCACGAATGGCTCGAATATCACCGGTGTTAGCGGGACGGATTTGCACGCAAACCCCTTATCTCTCCGGCTTCACAAGCGGGAATAAAATGGTCTCACGAATACCCAAGCCGGTTAACGCCATGAGCAAGCGGTCGATTCCTAGGCCCACCCCACCGGTTGGTGGCATCCCATGTTCAAGAGCCCGCAAGAAATCCTCATCAAGTTGCATCGCCTCCGCATCACCGCGGGCACCAAGGGCCGCCTGCTCGGTGAGTCGTTGGCGTTGAATAACCGGGTCCACAAGTTCTGAGTATCCGGTGGCTTGCTCGTTGCCATTGATATAAAGATCCCACTTCTCAACCTTGCCGATATCGGTACGGTGATCGCGCACCAAGGGTGAAGTGTCAACAGGAAAATCCATCACGAATGTCGGACGGCCATCGAAACTCTCAATGACGTAGTGCTCGAAGAGTTCTTCAACGAGTTTTCCGGAGACCGCTGTTGGCTCAACTGAGATACCAGCGGCATCACAATAACTACGTAGCTTGTCATGTGGTGTCATCGGTGTTACCTCAAAACTAAGCGCCGTAGAAACTGCCTCATATAAGGAAACTTCAGGCCAGACCCCGGAAAGGTCGTGAACGGATCCATCCGGATGCGTTACCTGTTCACTATCGAACACGGCTCGAGCGGCCGCTTGAATAAGTTCTCGCGTGATGGTCGCCATGACCCGGTAGTCAGCATAGGCCTCATAAAATTCGAGCATTGCGAACTCAGGTGAATGTGTCGAGTCTGCCCCTTCATTGCGAAAGTTTCGGTTGATTTCATAGACCCGCTCAAGTCCGCCAACTACAGCCCGTTTTAGAAATAACTCAGGAGCTATGCGTAAGAACAATTGCAGGTCAAATGCGTTGGAAGTTGTGACAAAGGGTCTAGCTGTCGCACCACCATGCATGGTCTGCAACATTGGGGTTTCAATCTCAAGGTACCCGCGGGCGTCTAGCGACTTGCGGATCGACGCAACCGTCGCCACCCGCGTCCGGGCAACCTGGCGAGCTTGGGGGCGCACGATTAGATCGACATAGCGCTGCCGCACCCGTGACTCTTCGTTGAGAGGTTTATGCACGACAGGTAGCGGCCGAAGCGCCTTGGCCGCCATCAGCCAACTATCCGCCAGTACCGAAAGCTCACCGCGCTTGGAAGTGATCACCTCACCGTGGATGAATATATGGTCGCCAATATCAACTATGTCTTTCCAAAGATCCAACGCAGCTTCGCCGACCCCCGCGAGTGAGACCATCGCCTGGATTTCACTGCCGTCACCAGCCCGCAGCGTCGCGAAGCACAGCTTCCCGGTATTGCGCTGAAAGATGACCCGACCAGCAATACCTACCAACGCACCGGTTTGATGATCAATTGGCAGCTCCGGGTACGAAGTTCGGACTGCTGAGATAGTGGTCGTGATCGGCACCTGCACCGGATACGCCTCCAGCCCGGCCCCGGCCAGCCGGTCGCGCTTATCACGCCTAATCCGCATTTGTTCAGGCAGATCGACCTCTGGGGCGTGGTCTAGATCAGCGGATTCGGTGGCCATGGGACCCAAGGCTATCTGGCCTAGCACCAATAGCCCTAACTTCATGGGACCTTGCTCCTGCCCCTCTAGGCTTCAACTTTGACGCCCGTCACCTATCTGCCGATCCGGGCGGTTATCTTCGATACTCACTCCACCTTGGTAGACCAAGGCAGCGCACAAGACTGACTAGACGCCGCGTTGGCGTGCACCCCACAGCACCTGGCCGCGAAGCAGTAAGCGCAGTTAGTCGGCTTCCTTGACCTCAACCGGGCGCCCGAATCAGCGACCCACAAAGTCTGCGCGATCTTTCGTTCGCAGATCACGAACGCATCTTTCACGAATTACTCGGAGTGGGGCCTAACGTTGATCAAGGCCTAGCCAACTCGCTTTATGCGGTCATGCTCGATATTTGGCAGGCCTATGACGATACTTTGCCGACATTGCAGGCCGCAGGCATCAAAATCTGCCTGCTGTCAAACGCTGGCGTGCCCATCCGAGAGGTACTGGATCGGGATGGCGTCACACCATTTGTCGACGCCGTGGTGCTGTCTTACGAAGTCGGCTGCGTCAAGCCCGACCCACGCATCTTCACCGCGGCCCTTGCCGCAATTGCTTGCGATCCCGACGAGACCTTGATGGTCGGCGATAGTGGGCGCGATCACACCGGCGGTGTGGAACTCGCCCTGCGCACCTTGATAATGCCGCGCACCTGGGGGCCGATGCACGGCCTTGCAGCAGTTACCGAGCTGGTATTGCCGAACTAGCCGGACGCACTCAACTTAAACTCCATGATGGTTCGGAAGAGGCCGTGCCTATTAACGGTGG
>JAQCEO010000065.1 GCA_027729805.1 Actinomycetota bacterium | reverse complement strand
AACGAGGTCACCGCCTCTTGGTGCCGCTTGGGGATCTTGAGCAGTAACGGAGCCGAGATGTGCATCGCAACCATGAGGAGGGTCAGGGCTAGGGCCATCAGCACCGTGTTCGTCGACTCCACGGCTGCTACGCCGGCAACTGGTAATTTGGGGTGAAAGTCCAAGACCGCACAACTCCACGATATCCCCTTCGGGGGGTCGCCTTGGCGTGCCGAAAGCTATTCGGCACGATACGCAGATGACGAATATCAGCACCGCACCCCCAGCGCCCGAAAAGCCAAGGACCGGCCGCCGGGCCGTTTGGATCGCCGTGCTGGTTGCGATCGCTTGGGTTGCTATCAGCGGAGTGGTGGGGCCACTGGCCGGCAAGCTCAATGAGGTGCAAAAAAATGACAACGCCTCCTTCCTCCCCGCCTCCGCTGAGTCAACCTTGGTGGCCGATGAGCAGGCCGCCTTCAGTGACGACACTTCTTTCCCACTTCTTGTGGTGATAACGCGGCCCGATGGTGCCGCAATGTCTTCTGACGACGCCGCGGCCGCTGCTGCATTCGCTGCCGCGATCCCCGGCTTAACCGTCGAGGGCAGCACCACGGTCGGTGATTTTCTAGATCCGGCTCCCATCATTCCTTTCCCGTCACAAGATGGTCAGGCTTTCTTGATCAATGTGCCAGTCAATGGTGATAAGGGTGGCGAGACACTCGATGGCGGCGAACTCGCTTTCGGCGGCATAACTGCCGCGGTGCGCGAACTTGCACTTAAGTACCCAGATCTGCAAATCAATGCAACCGGACCGGTCGGGATCCTCGCTGATCTGATCAAGGTGTTCGGTGCGATCGACACCACCTTGCTAGGTGCCACCGCGTTAGTTGTCGCAATAATCTTGATCGTCGTTTACCGCAGCCCTTTCCTGTGGCTCATCCCGCTGCTGGCCGCGGGTTTTGCACTTTCCACGGCAAGTGCCATCGTCTATTACCTGGCCAAGGCCGACGTACTCGTACTAAACGGTCAAAGCCAAGGGATCTTGACGGTTCTCGTCTTCGGCGCTGGCACCGACTACGCCCTCTTGCTGGTAGCCAGATATCGGGAAGAACTCCATCATCATGTGCGACATGCTGATGCGATCCGCGCCGCACTCCGCGGCGTAGTCGAGCCAATTGTGGCAAGTGGCGCCACCGTCATCGTCGGGTTGATGTGCTTACTACTCAGCGAACTGAACTCAAACCGCTCACTCGGCCCGGTCGGTGCGGCAGGTATCGTCGCCGCGCTCGTGGTCATGTTGACTTTCCTCCCCGCACTGCTCATTATCCCAAGTGTCGTGTTACCAATACTTGCATTTATGGTGCCGGCGGTGATCGGCCTCGTCTTGAGCCTCATCACCGATATCGCGATCGGGCCGTTTCTCTTGGCCGGTGGCCTATTTGCCACTATCACCATTATCTGCTGGGTTGTTTTTGGAATCTTGCGCATCACCCGCCCTAACTGGGGGCCTTTTAGCCGCCAGAAGTTCCCGCCCGGCCGTTGGGTCTTCTGGCCTAAAGTCCCAGCAGAGGATGATGTTGACGAACGGCTCTCGGGTATCTGGGCAAAGCTTGCCGGTGGGGTGGGCCGGCGACCGCGCCTGACTTGGATTGCTACCGCGCTGGTGATGGTTATTTTCGCCGGCTTCTCATTGACTTTGAAGGCCGAAGGCATCACTACCACCCAGGCATTTGTCGAGCGAACCGATTCGGTCATCGGCCAAGAAAAATTGGTTGACCACTTCCCCGGTGGTTTAGGTACGCCAACGATTGTCATGACCAACGCCTCGGCACTGGACACTGTCATGACTGACATGCAGCAAACCGAAGGCATTGCGTCGGTAGTGCCCTACACCGGCATCCCGACCGGTGCGCCAGGCTCAGACATGGCCGAGCCCATGATCATTAATGACCGTGCGCAATTACTCGTGACGTTGTCAGCCCCGGCCGATAGCCAAGAAGCAGCTGAATCAGTGCAACTGCTGCGCGATCGAGTGCACTCGCTAGACGGGGCCGATGCCCTGGTCGGCGGACAAACCGCATCGCAGTTAGATGTTGATATCGCCTCAGTACGTGATCGAAATATCATCATCCCGGTGGTCCTAGTGGTCATTTTCATCGTCTTGATGCTCTTACTTCGATCCATACTGGCACCCGTGCTGTTAATTGGCACCGTGTTGCTTTCCTACTTCGCCACCTTGGGCGTCTGTGCGCTGGTTTTCGACAATGTCTTCAAATTCGCGGGCGCTGATACCTCATTCCCGCTTTTCGCATTCGTTTTCTTGGTGGCACTCGGTGTCGACTACAACATTTTCTTGATGACACGAGTCCGAGAAGAGTCCATAAAACTCGGCACTCGGCCCGGCATTCTCAAGGGTCTGACGGTTACCGGTGGTGTCATCACTTCGGCAGGTATCGTCCTAGCCGCTACCTTCTTGGTACTTGGTGTGCTGCCACTGGTGTTCTTGCGTGAGATCGGGTTCGCGGTTGCCATCGGTGTGCTACTAGACACCTTCGTCATTCGATCAACGCTGGTTCCGGCACTCGCCTACGACATCGGGAAAAAAATCTGGTGGCCGAGCAAACTTGCGAAAGCGCCTGATTCAAAACCTGCATCCTGAGTCAGCCCGCCGGTTTCGTCCGCCGGATCGGGGTAGCCATCGATGAAAATCTGCGCCACCCGGTTTACCAGGTCAAAGAGCGCCGGCTGCGGTATTGCATCGGTCAAAGCGGGCTCCACCGCAACGAAAGTGTCGTTGACATCGGCCTGTGTTTCAGTGAACTCGATTGGGTCCTTCGCCGCTCGTTCCATATAGCTTTGCCAAGCTAAGTTGTGGGTTACGTAGGCGTCTTGTGCCTCCAAAATATTGGTGTGCCAAGGCATTACCAGGACCGAGGCAACTTGATCCCCGGCATCGGCGATGCTCAGTTGGGCGTAGCCGGCCACATTCGCTAGTTCGGTGACCAGGGCCTCGCGGTCGGCGGCCACCGGGTTGTCCAGACCACCGAAGGCATCAAATGCCTCACTAACCGAATCCTGGGTCTGGGACATCGTCGACTCGGAGTTCTCGATGGCAATAACCAGTGTGCGCGTCTCGATATTGCGCACGAACCAATCGCCGGCGATCAGCCCAAAAGTGCCCAGAACCACCAAAAAGGTAGCCGCCCCCAGCGCATAGGGGAGCCAACCGTGGTTATTGCTGCGGGGAGTGGCCGGACCACTTTGTTGGCTGATGCTCACTAAGCAATCATGACCTACTGCCTACCCCAATGGACCCCAAGGGCTCACCCGCCCTGCCACCCGGGGCTACCGTTAGCCCGTGACGACGACCGAACTGACCAGCACTTGGCGCACCGGCTACCAGCAGTTGGTAGACACCCTGGTGGGCCAATACGCCCAAATCCCAGTCGGTGCCCCGATCCGGCTGGCGAAGAAGACCTCAAACCTGTTCCGCCCACGCGCCGAGGCAACCACCCCCGGCCTTAATGTCGCCGCCTTCGACGGGGTACTCGACGTCGATATCGCAAGTTGCACGGCTCAGGTACTCGGTATGACCACCTACGAGCACCTTGTCGATGCAACATTGCCTTTTGGCCTGATGCCAATGTGCGTGCCGCAATTACGCACGATCACCCTCGGCGGCGCCGTCACCGGCCTGGGAATCGAAAGTGCGAGTTTTCGGCACGGCACACCGCATGAATCAGTCATCGAGATGGATATTCTTACCGGCACCGGTGAGGTGCTAACAATTAGCGGTGCCACCGACGATCCGAACCGAGAACTGTTTTACGGCTTCCCCAATTCCTACGGCTCACTCGGCTATGCCCTGCGCTTGCAAATCGAACTCGAACCGATAAAACCCTTCGTGCATCTGCGCCATCTGCCTTTCGCTACCGCAGCGGCAATGACGGTAGCGATGGCTACGATCACCGCCGATCGCATTTTCGAGGGGCATCGCGTTGATTTCTTGGACGGCACCGTGTTTTCGCCAAGCGAGCACTACCTAACCCTTGGCGAGATGGTCGATACTCCACCTGCCAAATTGCCGATCAGCGACTACACCGGAATGAACATCTACTACCGTTCGATTCAGGCCAAGACCGAGGACGTCCTAACCATTCACGACTACCTGTGGCGCTGGGATACCGATTGGTTCTGGTGCTCGCGGGCCTTTGGCGCGCAGAAAAAACTCGTCCGCCGGCTTTGGCCGAAGCGCAAACTGCGTAGTGACGTCTACTGGAAACTCATCGCCTTCGACCGGCGCCATGATATTTCGGGTAAGTTGGCGAGGCTGCGCGGTGCACCCGAGCGTGAGCCGGTGGTCCAAGATATTGAGGTACCAATTGACCGGCTTTCGGAGTTCTTGGAGTTCTTCCACGCCGAAGTCGGTATCGAGCCGATCTGGGTATGCCCCCTTAAACAACGTGACCCAAGCGCGCGGTGGCCGCTCTATGAGTTCGACCCACAAACCACCTACGTAAACGTCGGGTTCTGGTCGACCGTGGCCCTGCCTGCAGGCACCGAACCAGGTGCGGGCCGGGTAAATCGACTCATTGAGGCGAAAGTGACTGCGCTCGACGGGCGTAAGTCGCTATATTCGACTGCCTTCTACGACCGAGATACTTTCTGGTCGATCTACGGCGGCAATGCTTATTCTGGACTTAAGGCACGGTTTGACCCGAACAGCAGATTATTGGGACTGTACGAAAAGGTGGTTGAGCGCCAATGAAGCTAGCCGATGCATTCACGATCGTGGTACCCCCCGAGCGCGGCGTGGGATTTAGGGCTTATGACGGATCAACCGCCGGCCCCGAAGACGCCCCGGTGGCACTGGAGATCCTTGATCCCAAAGCAGTTGACTACCTGGCCGGCGCCCCCAGTCAACTTGGGTTGGCGCGCGCCTACGTCAGTGGCGCCTTGGAAATAAAAGGCGATGCCTACGAGGCACTGCGCCGGCTCTACCCCTTCGACACCATGCGTATCACCGCCCGACAGAAGATGAAACTGGGCCGCACCTTCTTGCGCCATGCCTTCAAACGGCCCGCCCCGCCACCGCAGGAGCGCCGGTTGAGCGGCGGCCGCCACTCCAAGTCGCGCGATGCCGAGGCCATCCAGCACCACTATGACGTCAGCAATACTTTCTATCGCTGGGTCCTTGGCCCCTCAATGGCCTACACCTGTGCGGTGTTCCCCAATCCTGACGCCTCCCTAGAAGTTGCGCAGGCGGAGAAATTCGACCTGGTCTGCCGCAAGCTCGGCCTGCAGCCCGGCATGAAGCTACTCGACATTGGCTGCGGTTGGGGTGGCATGGTTTTGCACGCCGTGAAGCATTACGGGGTCACCGCGATCGGTGTCACCCTTTCGCAGCGTCAAGCCGAGTGGGGCCAGGCCGCGATCGAAGCCGCCGGGTTGAGTACTACGGCACAGGTGCGTTTTAGCGACTACCGTGATGTTCCCGAGTCCGGATTCGACGCGGTGTCATCAATTGGCCTAACCGAGCACATTGGTCGGCCAAACTACCCTTCGTACTTCAAGTTCGTGTACGACAAATTGCGTCCCGAGGGTCGAATGCTAAACCACACCATCACCCGGCCAAATGATGCAGAACCCACCCACTACCGCACCTCATTCATCAATATGTATGTGTTCCCCGATGGTGAACTCTCCGGACCCGGTCACATCATTAGTGCCATGAACACGGCCGGCTTTGAGATCCGCCACGACGAAAACCTGCGCGAGCATTACTCCTTGACCCTTAAGCACTGGTGCCAAAATCTTGAAGACCACTGGGATGAGGCAGTCGCCGAAGCAGGCCTTGGCACCGCGCGTGTCTGGCGCCTCTATATGGCGGCCTCACGCCTTGGCTTTGAGGTCAACACCATTCAGTTGCACCAAACATTGGGTGTCAAGCTCGGTGCCGGCGCGGTCTCCGGGGTGCCACTGCGCCCGAATTTCTGATCCGGTAACTCTTAATCACCGGGTCACCGGCCTCCTCGCACTTTTTTCCAGTGAAGGGATACTTCTACGTTTCGGACAGTCGACTTTTTATTGCTCCTAGAAGTGATATCGGTAAGACACCGCACGACGCAATCTCTGAGGAACTCATGAATAAGCTGAATTTTCCCACTTCATCCTGAGCTACGACAGCCGGATAATCCCCCTTGATTACGTTGCGCACCGCATCGGGCTGATCGTCGCGATGAAAGGCTCGGAACTCCACTCCGTACTTGGCAGCTAGTTCCGCTTGACACTCCTTCCAATTTTCTTTCTCACGAAATAAGGAATGCGTGATGTCGCACAAGCTGCAATGCCTCACCCCAAGGCGAGCCCCAATCCAATAAGTCATCTCACCCCAAATCGAGGCATCAGCATCATAAACTCCAAAAAGCGTGATGATTTTCGCAGGCGTGTGTGGTGTGACGCTCATTCAAATCCCTTTCTATGCCTTTACTCGGCTAATTGTCTTCGCCACGACGAGAAACTGCGTATCGACCCCGCGTGCGGCCGCCTCAGCCACGGGTAGGGGTGAATCTCCGCTAGATTCACAAATTTATTGAATGAGGGCACGGGTGCATGGGTCACTGCAACCGCATGGTCGCGGGCAAATCGGTACGGCTCACCAATAAAGACATTCAACTGCCGCCTCGAGCCTAGATCAACAAGGGTTTGCAGGTAGAAAGCAATTCGCCGCGAGCTCAGCTGCATTTTCGCCAGCGCCTTCTGGTTGAAAATAAATATCACCGGTAAGTGTGGGTTAGCTGCCATTGCGGGGTCGTTATCACCAAGTGAGTCAATGGTTAAGAGTACGAACTCTGCTTCAGCAGATTTTTCTGCGCTCACAGGACCTGTTGTTCGGGTGGGGTCAGGGTCGTGATCCAAAATTGGATCGCTTGCCAATTGGCGCATCGGGAACTCATCCGGGAACTCTTGAATCGGACAATTGCTCCTAAGTTGGCACCGCGCACATAGCCCCGGGGCCCTTTTATCCACCTGCCATTTGGCGAAACCATATGGCTTCCCGGTGCCCGAGCCAACTGTCCACTGCCATCCCAAGAGGTTTGCCGCTCGAGACCCGTCGATTAATTCGCGGTGCATCCGCTCCTGGCCGTGCAACCAGCCCATCTCATTTCGGACAGTCCAATGCGAAGCCAGCCACATACGGCTTTGATTAACCAGCCAGCCCTCAGTTTCTAGCTCGGAGACGACTTCATCAATACAAAGCATGTCCCGGTTCCAGCCATCACCTTTTGTAAATGAATTCGCGGAAAACCGTAAATTCTCAAAAAGCCTGACCCCAATGCGCGCATAAAGATGTCGCGCATACTCCTGCCAATAGAGCTCATCGCGAAACTTCTCGCGGTCTTTGAATGCAGCATCTCGCACGGCTTCATAAACCTCCCCCAAGGTAAGAATGTTATGCCTGATATAAGGCGATAGCACCGAAGCGCCTCGTTTATCTTTCGGGTAGACCTGTGAACGCGAACTCGCGTAACCAGTTATGTCCAAAGTGCTTAATGCACGATCTGCAGCAGTTTGGCCACCACGTATCGTACTCGCCCCAACCTTACCTGAGTAAAGTCCCTGAAAGTCTCTCTCAATTATTGTAAGTGGATCTTTATTCAGAACAACTTCAAGCATGGGGTGGACATTAGTCGACCTTTTGATTCGCCGCAGAAAGAGCAAACGTCTATCTTTGAATTTGCTGATGTGGAGTCTTATTAACCGTCGACCTTAAGTACTTACCGGCATGTGGTTCGGCCCGACCATATCAAGACCGCCATCCATCACAATCGTCGTTCCGGTTATGTAGTCACCCGAAGGCGAGGCGATGAATGCCACCAATCCAGCTATTTCATCGGGTCGCTGCAACCGGCGCAGCGGCACCACCTCGGCCACCTTGGCCGGGTCTACCCCGTACCGATCGAAAGCCTCGGTGTGGACGATGCCCGGGGCTACGCCAACGGTGCGCACCCCGCGACCACCCCACTCAACAGCCCAAGTGCGGATCAGCGATTCAACAGCGGCCCGCGCGGCACCCGAATGCGCCATGCCAGGTAGTGCACCACGCGGTGTGATGGTGATGCAGATGACTTTCCCGTAGCCGCGCGGCAGCATACTGCGGGTGGCTACCGCGGTGGTGAGATACCAGGTGGCGTCAAGGTTCAATCGGGTTACGGCACGAAAGCCCTTGGCACTGATATCTTCGGCCGGCGCCATGAACTGACCACCGGCATTGTTGACGAGAATGTCGATGCCAGATGTCTCCTGCAAAATGCGATCAAGAGCCGTATCAACTTTTTCTGGCTCACGCACATCGGCAACCACCGAAAGTACGCTGCCGGCCGGCGCCATGCTGGCGGTTTGCTCCAGGGTTTCCTCGGTGCGCCCCATGATGAACACTTGCGCACCTTGCTCGGCAAGCTTGAGAGTTATGGCCCTGCCAATACCGGTACCGCCACCGGTAACCAATGCGATGCGGCCGGCGAGTGGTTGCTCAGTCACCAACTGCCGCCGCATCAACAAGCACGTACATGGCAACTTCGTCACTCAACTCGGTGTATTCACCCGCGCTGCCGATGGAAACTCCGTCCGGTGATCGACGCGCACGTACCAAGGCTCCCGGGAGCGCGCCGACTCGGCGCAGCCTTGTCATGGTCTCAGCATCGACTTGGATCGACTCACCGAACCGGCGGACTGTCACCTGCACGAATTCAGTGCTGGCGATTAGCGAGAGCGGGCACACCTCACCAAAAACGATTTCGGTTATGTCGAAGTCTGGGCGCAGTTCTTGCAGCCCGGGTATTGGGTTTCCATATGGTGAAACGGTTGGATTGCCCACAAGTTCGAGCACTCTCCGTTCGACCTCATCGCTCATCACATGCTCCCATCGGCAGGCCTCGGCGTGCACATCCTCCCAAGGCATCCCGATGACTTCGACGAGCATGCATTCGGCGATGCGGTGCTTGCGCATCACGCGGGTTGCCGCCGCGCGCCCAGCGGCGGTCAACTCCAGATGGTGATCGCCAGCAGCCACTATCACTAGGCCATCGCGCTCCATTCGGGCCACCGTCTCGGAGACCGTCGGACCACTTTGCGCCAAGCATTCGCGGATTCGGGCCCGCATCGGCACCACACCTTCTTCTTCAAGTTCGAAGATAGTGCGCAGGTACATCTCGGTGGTGTCGATCAGGTCGCTCACGGCATCAACCTACCCGAGGGCGGCGGCTATTAGCAGCGACAGCGCAAACCCGGCCACGACCAGGCCGCCGGTCCACTCTCGCTCCACCTGGTAGGACTCCGGGATCATCGTGTCGGCGATCATGGCAAGGAGCGCACCCGCGGCGAAGGTCTGCACCACGCCCGCGAGCGTGCCGTCGTCCCCGGTGAGCAGGCCGTAGCCAAGGCTCGCGGCGATGGCGCTGGTGGCGACCACCACCGCAAACATCAGCAATACTTTTAGTAGCGACCACTTGCGGGTTCGAAGCCCCGCCGAGGCCGCCATCCCCTCGGGCAGATTCGACAGCGCAATGCCGGCCAGTAGGGTCGCACTCACTCCGCCATTAAGCACACTTAGACCGAGAACGAATGACTCGGGCACACCGTCCAAGACACTGCCCAGGACAATTGCCAGTGGATTGCCATTTGTTTCTGCCTCGGTCTTTGGCTGCAAACCCTTGCGGTTCTTGGCACCGCGCTTCTCCAAGAGCCTGGTCCCAAGAACAAATACCGCCGCACCGGCGAACAGTGAGGCGGCCAGCAGTGGGAGTTGGAGCGAGATCTGGGCATCGGCGACTAGGTCATATGAAACCGAGCCGATCAACAGGCCGCTACCAATCGCCATCACGATCGCGGTCAACCGAGGTGAGGGCTTGAATGCATACGCCAAGATCGCGCCCACCATTAAGGTGGCAGCAGAGAGCGCACCCCACCCGGCAGCACCAAGCACAACGACACTGTGCCCTAAAGCGCGATCGCACACAACCCTTTAGGCTGGCTTGGTGCCCAGCCTTATGTGGTTTCGCCGCGACTTGCGACTCCTCGACAACCCAGCTCTGCTAGCTGCGCTGTTAGCGGCACGATCTGGCGACAGCGCTGCTGACGGCAGGGTGATTCCGCTATTCATCGTGGATCCCGTGCTTTGGGGCGCGGCCGGGCCGGTGCGGCAGGGGTATTTGAGCGCAGCGCTGGCCGCTTTAGATAACTCACTGGGCGGCAACCTGCTGATCCGGCAGGGTAACCCCATTGACTGCATCCCCGAAGTCGTCGCCGCCACCGGCGCCAGCAGCGTGCACATTGCTGCCGATTTCGGGCCGTACGGAAACCAGCGTGATACAGGTGTTGAGATCGCGCTTGGAACTGTGCCGCTAATTAGAACCGGTTCGCCTTATGCCGTAGCGCCGGGTCGAGTCACGAAGGATGACGGCACCCCTTACCGCGTTTACACCCCATACTTTCGCGGTTGGCTGC
>JAQCEO010000006.1 GCA_027729805.1 Actinomycetota bacterium | reverse complement strand
GTCCCCGTGCAGGTGATAACAGGACTCGACGTCCCCACCCCGGTATCCAAAGTCCTTGAAGAGTTCGTTCTCCTGTCGGATCAAGATATTGAGCAAGGGATTCGGGACATACATGGTTCGGCCTTAACACGAAAGAAAGGATGATTCGCATGGGGCGCTTGGACGGAAGAGTCGGCTTCATCACGGGGGGTGCCCGGGGACAGGGCAGGGCAATCGCGGCCAAGTTCGCTTCGGAGGGAGCCGACATTGCGATCTGTGATGTGCCACCTCGGTCGCCGAACCTCGCCTACGAGACCGCAACAGAGGCAGATCTGGAGGCGACCGCCGCACTCATCAGGTCATCCGGGCGGCGATGCTTGACGGGAGTCGTGGATGTGCGCGATCAGGAGGGTCTCTCGGCCTTCGCCCAGCAAGTCTGGGAGGAATACGGTCGCATCGACATCGTCTGTGCCAACGCCGGTATCGTCAACTGGGGGCCGACGCTGGAGATGGCTGAGCACGTGTGGCAGGAGGTGCTAGACGTCAACCTGACCGGAATCTGGAAGACGGTCAAGGCCACTGCTCCGTACCTCATCCGCCGTGGAGAGGGCAGCATCGTCATAACGACATCGACGAACTCGGTGGAACCTTTGCGCAACATTTCGGCGTACGTCGCGGCCAAGCATGGTGCGCTCGGACTCATGCGAGTTTTCGCGCTGGAACTCGGTGACCATGGGATTCGAGTGAACGCGGTCGCCCCTGGTCTGGTCGCAACACCGATGTCTGATAACCAGGCCGTCTACCGGGGAACCTTCGGTCGCGATGATGTGACTAGAGAGGAATACATCCGGGCCGGTCACAACTGGACAGCGCTCAAGGGACGGAACGCATTGTCCGCAGCAGACGTGGCCGATGTCGTCATTTGGTTCGCATCCGACGAGTCACGACACGTTACCGGTGTCGAGATCAATGTCGACGCCGGCCACATGGTCCTTCCCGGATACAACACATCACCGTTCGTCGAGCCAGGATTGCCGATCCGCGACTACGACATGACCGCGCTAGGCCATGCCCCTCGTCTTCCAAACGACACCACACGAAACGACTAAAAGGGAATCAACGATTATGAAGGTTAAGGGATTGGATCACATCTTCCTTGCGCCTGCACGGGTGGAGAAGTTTTTCGCCCTATCGGTTAGGAGGCGGTATCGGCGAGAGGCCGGCCCCGGGAACGCTTTGATCGAAGTGAACAACGGCGCCGGTCATTAGGCCAGAATCCGGTCCGGCCAGAAATGCAATTGCGCGTGCTAACTCCGCCGATTTAATAATACGCCCGAATGGTTGTTCTGGTTCAACGCGGGCAAGCCAATCCTCCGGTTCCCTGTGAAATGATTTACGAGCGGCGTGCTGTCCGGGCGTATCTATCTCACCTGGTGATATCGCGTTAACACGAATTTGATCGCGCACTACTGCATACGCTGCATTGCGGGTCAAAGTCTCCAGTGCTGCTTTCGAAGCGGAGTAGGCGCAGAGAAATGGAGGCCCGCCCTGCGCGACTACGGAGGAGACATTGACGATGCTTCCACCATTTCCATTTTCGCGCATGATCGCTATGGCTTCACGCATGAGTATCATCGGTCCTCGGACATTGACGGCAAAGATGTAATCCACGTCAGACGATTGGAAATCAAGAATTGAAGTTCTTAGGGTGGTCCCGGCAGCGTTGATAAGCACGTCAACACGGCCGAAGGCTTCACCTGCTTCTTCGATTACGGCGCAGCAATCCTGCTCTTTATCAATGTTGGCCAGCACAAATCGAGTGGGAGTTCCCAAATCCTCAAGTGTTTGCCGCACGGCGTTTCCTCTATCAATGTTTCTGCCACAAATGACAATACCGGCAGCACCTTGCTTAGCGAAATGTGTTGCGACTGCTTCCCCCACTCCTTGAGTTCCCCCGGTAACAACGCAAATCAGGTGGTCGAAAGTGCGAGCGCTGCCCTTCATGGTGGCTTGCACGTTCCACCACTTACCCGGACTCAAATGATCCTCCAATTATGTTATTGGAACTTTTGGCGCACACTGCGGTGGTTGGGTATCTCCCATAAAATGATGGTTTTGGCTAGTGGGCCAATGCTCTCAATGTTAGGCGCGGCCCAATGGGACTGAGAAGAAATTGACGCCAGGAGCCCCATGGGCAATCTAGGAATTCATAACTGCGAGTCGAGCGAAGGTTTCGAGTGAGCGCTTTCATCAGGAGTCACTGTCTTAATGTTCTGCTGGTGAGAGCCGGACGGGAAGATGGTCGTATCCCCGGCCAACTAAAGAGGGAAACCTGGTTGGCCGGCCATTTGCCGTAATGGTCTGGTGCTTTCGCAAGAGAGATCGGATACCGATTCGTGTCTCAAGCTTCGCCAGCGGCATGCCCAGACAGAAGTGGATGCCCTCCCCGAAAGCGAGATGTCGTGAACCTTCTCGTCCAATGTCGAGAACATCGGGATTCGGAAAGACGTCGGGGTCTCGATTGGCAGAAGCGTATAGGAGAAGAACTCTTGACCCCTCGGGGATAGTGGTCTCATGTATTGTCACATCGACGGTCGTAACTCGACTCAGCCATTGAATTGGCGCGTCGAACCTCAGGAACTCCTCGAGTGCAGAGTTGCGAAGTTCGCCCTGTTCGTCCATAAGTTCGCGGGAGTCAATGACTTTGTTGGCGATCGCATGGACGATATTCCCCAATAGAGTCGACGTAGTCTCTAGGCCCGCATGCATTAGCATGAGACACACGCCTGGGATGTGGCTTCGATCAATGATTCCGCTTTGTATGGCATGCGCGATGTCCGACTGCAGGTCATCGAATCCATCCTGATTAATCCTCAACTCAACCTGTTCATTAAAGAAGGCCACTAGTTCCGATCGCAGCTTATGTGCATGATCAGAGGGCATATTTTCTCCTGCGTTCCTCTTCATCATGTCAATGAAACTTTTGACCACCCACGGGACGTCGCTGTCAGCGATGCCTAGCATCTGACAAATGGTTAGAAGAGGTAAGCGCTGAGTGAAAGCCCCAGCGATATCAACGACGCCTTCACGTGGGAATTCAGAAACGAGTTGCTCAGCCAAGGTGGTTACGATCGGTTCGTAATGGGACATGGCTCTGTTGGCGAAGCGGGGTGCAAATATGCGCCTGACGTCATCGTGTTCGGGGGGGTCCATCTGGACGAAGTCACCTTTGCCGAAGAAGCCGACAAAATCACCGATCTCCAGGCCCTTCGCACTTGTGAATCTTTCCCAGTCGCGTAAAGCTGCCCGCACGTCTTCGTAGCGCGAGAGCACCCACACATTCCGAGGTTCGCAGTAGTAAACGGGAGCTCTGGTTCTAAGGCGCTCATAGGCCGGATAGGGGTCATTCCTCGACTCTTGCGACAATGGGTCGTAAAGAGTTTTCGCTTGGCTGGTGACGCCCACAAGCCGAAGGTTATCCATTTGATTTCGAATGTCAACAGGTAAACGCGACTCACGAAAAACACACGCGAATTGGGCATGCTTTGGGGCGTTGCGGAGTGAATTGTCTATGCGGTCAAGAGCGGAGATCGCGTTGAAGTGAGCCAAGGCGTGCGCGAGGGCATAAAGGCTGATCGCGGCGGATACATGATGAGTTGGCGGCGTCGCGACCACCTACGCTCGCTCCCCGCCTACTAAAGTCTGGCCGAATTCAGCATAACTGTGCGCCCACTCCCCACCCGAAAGTGCCATCTCAACGCCGAAGCGATGGAGCAGGGCCGACGCCGCCTGATACGAGCCCAAGCTCCTGTGCCGATTAATGGTCGCGGGGCACACTTTGGTCTGTGTGGAGGTCAGCTCCCCCAGCCTTCGAGAAGTACACCGGCTTGCGTCAGTTTCGACACGCTAGGCGCCCTTGGCTCCTACAATTAAGTGTCGTGACTTTCTACGATGCCCTTCGACAGAAAGTTGTGCTTTCATGGCTGCGAGCCGGATAGGGATGCAGCTTGACGGTTGCCGGTGAGTGCCAAAATCGTGATACTGAAGGACGGGGTCAGGGTGAATGAGTTAGATCGTGCATTTACAAACAAGGTCGTCCTCGTCACGGGAGCGGCACGGGGTCAGGGACGTGCCCACGCAGCGCGATTGGCCAAGCTCGGTGCTAACATCATAGCTCTTGATCTCTGCAAGTCGATCGCGACCGTACCCTATCCGTTGGCAACACGCGACGACCTGCTTGAGACGGCGCGACAGGTTCGTGCCGAGGGCGCGGAGGTAATTTGTGTCGAAGCCGATGTTCGGGATTTCTCTGCGGTCGAGGCGGGAGTGCATCGTGGTCTTAAGGAGTTTGGAAGACTCGACATCGTTGTTGCGAACGCCGGAATCAACGGAGCCTTCAGACAAGTCGAGGAAGTCGAAGAGCAAGCCTGGAATGATGTTCTTGATGTGAACTTGAAAGGGGTGTGGCACACATGCAAGGCGGCAATCCCGACGATGAAGTCGCAGCATGAAGGCGGTTCAATCGTTTTGATCTCGTCGGTTGCTGGCTTTAAGGGTCTGGAGAATGAGGCAGCCTACGTCGCGTCAAAGCATGGGATAGTCGGGTTGATGCGTACGTTGGCTCGGGAACTGGCCCCTCATTGGATTCGTGTCAACTCAGTTCATCCGACCACAGTGCTGACTGACATGGTCTGCAATGACGCACTATATCGTTTGTTCCGACCTGATCTTGAAAATCCTACAATGAATGACGCGAGGCAACTTATGTTGGAGAGTCACTGCCTACCGACTCCTTGGGTGGAGTGTGATGATGTGACTGAAGCGGTTGTCTTCTTGGCGTCTGATAGAGCGAGGTATATTACGGGTGTGACTCTGCCTGTGGATGCAGGTGCAATGTTGAAGTAGCGGTAATCCCTCGACGAAAAGACGCTATCTACTCCGATAAGTGTTCAATAAATCAGATGTAAGAGAGTGGGCGACTCCTGGTGTAGGGGAGACCTTTGGAAATCGGTAAGACTAAATGAAAGGTGGAAGAGTAATGCAAACTAAGGCACTTGATCACATCGCGGTGACGGTCAGCGATACGCGGAGGGCGTTGGATTTCTATTGCGGGCTGCTAGGGTTGCAACAGGTTGAGCAGCATCAGTTGGCTGCTGAGGATGTCAAGAAGGCGAACGCGATTGACAATGCTCGGGGGCAGTCGACGCGCCTAATTGCCCCTGGGACACCTGGGGTCCTTATTGATCTGCTGGAGTTTTTTGAACTGCCGAAAGATTCCGCTGCGGTGCGGCCAGGTATCGTGGGAGCAACGCACTTCGCCCTAAGCGTTGAGAACCTTAACGAGGCGTATGAGGAACTCTTGAGTAAGGGCGTGATTTTCGATGCCGAACCCGCCACCTTCCCGCTGGAGACGGGGTCGGTGACTGTCGTATTTCTGTCCGACCCGGACGGAAACTCAATAGAACTCGTCGACGAGTCCTCGCACTGAGGGTTAGGATGAAGTTTCAGGAGAGCGTTACGTACATGATGCCGGTGGCCTTCGGGCCACAGCCCCCTCATCCGGCAGGGGAATTCACCGATGTTCGCACCCTGATGAGCATCTACCGATCAACGCCCGAAGCACTTGCGCGGGTTCTTCCTGAGCCGTTCGTCCCGGGTCCCGATCCCTTGGTCTACGGGTATATGCAGCGCTGCCGCGGAGTCAATTTCCTTGCCGGCGGTGAATATCGACTATTCGGATTCAATGTCGCCGCGACGTTTCCTGCGGATGAGGGCCCCATCCATGGATCTTTCGCACTGATCCTTTGGGAGAACAAAATCGAGCCGATCATCCGTGGCCGGGAAGTACTTGGTATTCCCAAACTTCTTGCAGATGTGGATGACCCCGAGCCGGCGGCGGACCGCTGGACGGTCTCTGCGTGGGACCGAGACCATGAATTGATTCGCATGGATCTGACTGATGAGGCGAAGATGTCCTCCGCAGAGGTCGATGGTTTGCGTGCGGAGCTTGCAGGCGGTGCCTGGTTTGGCTGGAAACGTATACCGCGCATAGATGGCATCGGGGTCGAGGTGAGTCAACCGACCATGATCGGGATAGTGAATAATCCTACGTCCGGCTGGTCGTGCAAGGGGGCCATGTCCGTGGGAGATGTCAGTTGGGAGGAGTCCCCTACTAATTCCACGATCGTTGCCGGACTTCGGGGGATCCCGTTACTTGAGTGCATTCGTGCCTACCGGACCGAAGGAACCGTCTCTATTATACGAGCCCACCACCGGATACTTGCATGACGAATACGCCTTTGCAGCACCAATCCCTGCGAGAGTTGATCGCGCTCGATCTTCGAGAACAGATCTTGGCTAAAGCCATTGCACCAGGAGAGAAACTGGATATCGCGGGAATAGCCGGCCGATATGCGGTGAGCGTTGGAGCAGTACGCGAAGGTTTGCTCCTGCTTGAGTCCGAGGGGCTCGTCGTAATCAATCCCCGGCGCGGGATCACCGTGCGCGTCGTCACGCCGACCGATCTGCTGGAGATCTATGCGGTGCGTGAGTTGATCGACGTCGCTGCAGCGAACCTCTTGGCCGAAACGGGTGATGCCGAACTGCTCACCATGCTCCGCGAGGGACAAGAGCGCATTGAGCGGTGTTGGGATGACGGTGGATTCGCATCGGGCCTGGCGACCGATCTGGAGTTTCACGTGGCCATAGCCGAGTTAAGCGGCAACTCGCGCCTGCTATCGATTTCGACGAACCTGGTCGACCAGACCCGCCTGTACCTGCAACCGGTCGAGGCCGCGGATGCCTCCATCCGACGCCGGCCACCCGCCCATCTGCACACGGCCATCGTCGACGCGATCGCCCTCGGGGACAAGGGGGAAATCCGGAAAGCGTTCGCCGACCACTACATGTTCTCACGCACCCGCGTGACCCATGAATAGTCGCGGTTTCGCCGGGTGCCTGGGGGAACTGTCCGGTATCAGCAACTGGAATAGCGATGACGAGGTAGCACCACAACGGGTCTCCTAACGCCGCGGCACTGGTCATTACTCAACAATCGAGGCCGATACGGTAAGTGCCCCGTAGGGGCAAATTGGTGGGTCGGATGGGGCCGACGTGACAAATCGCCGTGGGACCGGTATCGTCCGTCCCGTGGCAAAGAATCTTGTAGTTATTAGGCGCGCGGGCTAGACGCATATCCCGTGCGCTGCCCTCCGTTACCCACCAGGGTCGGGGGGTTTTGCATTGGAAGGGCACACTTAGGTACGGGCAGTGGCAAAACCGTCTAGATGGAGAAGCGAGAGGGATCATGGGTGAACAATCCACGGGTGCACCGATTTCCGGTGCCCAAAGCCTGGTTTTAGCCCTCGAGGCCGCTGGTGTAACAGATGTATTCGGGATTCCCGGTGGTGCGGTGCTACCACTTTATGACCCGCTACTGGACTCCAAAGTTCGCCATATTCTGGTCCGGCATGAGCAAGGCGCCGGCCATGCGGCTGAAGGTTTCGCTGCGGCCACCGGCCGAGTTGGGGTATGTGTTGCCACAAGTGGGCCGGGGGCTACCAACTTGGTTACGCCAATCGCCGATGCGGCAATGGATTCGGTCCCGATGGTGGCGATCACCGGTCAGGTGCCAAGCGGTGCGATCGGCACCGATGCCTTCCAGGAGGCCGATATCCGCGGCATCACGATGCCCATCACCAAGCACAATTATCTGGTCACCAACCCGGACGACATTCCAAGGGTGATGGCCGAGGCATTTCATCTCGCGTCAACGGGCCGACCAGGCCCAGTCCTGGTCGACGTATCGAAGGACGCGCTGCAAGCAATGACCACTTTCGACTGGCCGACCTCGATTGATCTTCCCGGCTATCACCCGGTGACCAAGCCGCATGCCAAGCAGGTGCGCGATGCCGCCGCCATGATCATCGCCGCAAAAGCACCCGTGCTTTATGTTGGCGGTGGAGTAATCCGAGCAGGTGCGTCCGCTGCGCTGCGAAGGTTGGCTGATATCACCGGTATCCCGGTTGTCACTACGCTGATGGCGCGCGGGGCCTTCCCGGATTCACATCCCCAGCACCTGGGTATGCCCGGTATGCACGGCAGCGTCGCTGCTGTCGGTGCACTTCAAAAATCCGACCTCTTGATCACCCTAGGTGCGCGCTTTGACGATCGGGTCACCGGCAAGCTCTCGACCTTCGCACCAAATGCCGCGGTTATCCACGCTGATATCGATCCCGCAGAAATAGGCAAGAATCGGTACGCCGATATTCCAATCGTTGGCGATGTAGCCGAAGTCATCCCCGAGTTGGTGATCGCACTTGAAGGCGAGTACGCGGCCGGCAAGAGCGGCGACTACGCCGCTTGGTGGGTACTACTTAATCGCATGCGCGAGACCTACCCAATAGGTTACGAACCGCCCGATGACGGCTCATTGTCACCGCAGTACGTGATCGAGCGTCTCGGAATAATCTCCGGCCCCGATGCAATCTACGCGGCCGGGGTTGGTCAACATCAAATGTGGGCGGCGCAGTTCATCGGCTACGAGCGCCCTAACTCGTGGCTAAATTCAGGGGGTTTGGGCACCATGGGTTACGCGGTGCCGGCGGCGATGGGTGCAAAGGTCGGCTGCCCGGACAAGACCGTGTGGGCGGTGGATGGTGATGGTTGCTTCCAGATGACAAACCAAGAGTTGGTTACCTGCGCAATCAATGACATCCCTATCAAAGTAGCCCTGATCAACAACAGCAGCCTGGGCATGGTTCGCCAATGGCAGACCCTGTTCTATAACAGCCGCTATTCTAATACCGATTTGCACTCACATCGAGTACCGGATTTCGTTAAATTGGCGGACGCATACGGTTGTCACGGTCTGCGCTGCGAATCACCGGAAGATGTCGATACCACTATTGAGAAGGCAATGGGCATGAACGATGCACCCGTGGTCATCGATTTCGTTGTGCATCGCGATGCCATGGTGTGGCCGATGGTCGCAGCAGGCGCTAGCAATGACGAAATCTTGGTGGCGCGAGCCATGGCTCCGGATTGGGGGTCGGACGACTAATGCCACGACACACATTGTCAGTTTTGGTTGAAGATACCCCCGGTGTGCTGGCGCGGGTTGCCAGCTTGTTTTCCCGACGTGGGTTCAATATTGAGTCCCTAGCCGTTGGTCCGACCGAGGTGCCACAGATCTCGCGGATGACCATTGTCGTCAATGCTGAGGGTGCACCACTTGAGCAGGTGACCAAGCAACTGAATAAGTTGATCAACGTCCTAAAAATTGTGGAACTTGATCCAGATGCTTCAGTGCAGCGGGAGATCTTGCTGGTCAAGGTGAAAGCCGATCTGGAGACTAGGTCGCATATTTTGGAAACAGTCCAGCTTTTTCGGGCCAAGGTGGTTGACGTTTCCCCCGATGCCGTCACCATTGAGGCCACCGGGAACGGCGAAAAGTTGGCAGCTCTTCTGCGTATCCTTGAGCCCTTCGGAATCAAGGAACTGGTCAAGTCTGGCGTGGTTGCGGTGGCGCGAGGGGCTAAGTCAATTTCGGACCGCTCCGTGCGCTTGGCCGACCGCTCCGCCTCGTAATTGACCCGACCGATACCCTTTGATCCTCGCTAGCTGCTCCACCCCAATGACAGCGCACCGACGACAACAAGGAGAACCTCCGGTGGCCGAACTTTTCTATGATGACGATGCGGATCTGTCGATAATCCAGAATCGGGTGGTGGCGGTTCTCGGTTATGGCAGCCAAGGCCACGCGCACGCCATGTCACTGCGCGACTCGGGGGTCGATGTGCGAGTTGGGCTGCGTGACGGGTCAAAGACGCGTGCTCGAGCCGAGGATGCCGGTTTACGGGTGGTTGATCCAAGTACCGCGGCGGCCGAGGCTGACGTCATCATGATCTTGGCCCCGGATCCGGTGCAAAAGAAGCTGTATGCCGAGGCGATCGAGCCGAACCTGCAAGAAGGTGACGCCCTGTTCTTCGCGCACGGGTTCAATATTCGCTTTGGATTTGTTTCGCCGCCGGCTTTCGCCGACGTGTGCATGGTGGCCCCCAAGGGCCCCGGGCACTTGGTTCGGCGTGAGTATGTGGCTGGCCGCGGGGTGCCCGCGATTGTCGCGGTTGAGCAGGACTTCACCGGCGCGGCCTGGCCCCTTACCTTGTCGTACGCAAAAGCGATCGGTGCACTGCGCGCCGGCGGCATCAAGACGACCTTCACTGAAGAATGCGAAACCGACCTCTTCGGCGAGCAGGCCGTGCTGTGCGGTGGGGCTTCGCAGTTGGTTATGTACGGATTCGAGACTTTGGTCGAAGCCGGATACCAGCCTGAGGTCGCCTACTTCGAGTGCCTTCACGAGTTGAAGTTAATTGTTGACCTCATGTACGAAGGTGGCATCGCCAAGCAACGCTGGAGTGTCTCCGACACCGCAGAATATGGTGATTATGTTTCTGGGCCGCGGG
Organism: Actinomycetota bacterium; assembly: GCA_027729805.1. GTDB lineage: Bacteria > Actinomycetota > Actinomycetes > S36-B12 > S36-B12. Next base: position 42,532 of record JAQCEO010000006.1, on the reverse strand, counting down.
TTATTGATCCTTCGGTCAAGGCAAATATGAAGGCCGTGCTCGCCGATATTCAAACCGGCTCGTTCGCGCAGCGCTTCATGGACGATCAGGAGGCGGGTGCGCCGGAGTTCAAGGCCCTGCGCGCCAAGGGCGAGGCCCACTCGATCGAGGCCGTTGGCCGTGAATTGCGTGGCTTGATGAGCTGGGTGGATAACAAGGGTGATGACTATGTGGAGGGCACCGCGGCTCGATAGGCCTTCGCAAGTGGCCACCGCTAGAATCCTGCAGTGACCAAATCCCGAGTCCTAATTGCCGAAGAACTCTCACCCGCGACCGTTGAGGCCCTTGGGCCCGACTTCGAGATCATCAATTGTGATGGTGCCGATCGCGTGGCCTTGCTGGCGGCCATCGTCGACGTTGACGCCATTTTGGTGCGCTCGGCCACCATGGTCGACGCCGAGGCGATAGCTGCGGCGTCGAAGCTGAAGGTGATTGCTCGCGCGGGAGTTGGGCTTGACAATGTTGATATTAAAGCCGCAACCCAGGCCGGTGTCATGGTCGTCAACGCACCAAGTTCAAATATCGTGAGTGCGGCCGAACTTACCGTCGCGTTGCTGCTGGCAAGTGCGCGCAATGTCGCTCCAGCCAGTGCTGCGCTCAGCAAGGGGGAGTGGAAGCGCTCTAAGTTTACCGGAGTTGAAGTCGCCGACAAAGTGGTTGGAGTCGTAGGCCTAGGTCGCATCGGAGTACTCGTTGCTCAGCGGCTGAGCGCATTTGGGGTAAAGCTGATTGCCTACGACCCCTATGTGCAGCCGGCCCGCGCGGCTCAACTAGGAGTGCGCATGGTGTCCTTAGATGATCTGCTGGCCGACAGTGATTTCATCACGGTGCACCTACCCAAGACCGCTGAGACCGTAGGACTAATTGGCGATGCCGAATTACATAAAGTGAAGCCAACCGTGCACATCATCAATGCAGCACGCGGTGGCATTGTCGATGAAAAAGCACTGTATGACGCCATCGTTGATGGGCGGGTGGCCGGCGCCGGCCTTGATGTTTATGCCAAGGAGCCCTGCATCAACTCACCTTTATTTACACTCGAGCAAGTCGTGGCCACCCCGCATCTGGGCGCATCTACCGATGAAGCGCAGGAGAAAGCGGGTATTAGCGTTGCCCGCTCGGTGCGGCTGGCCCTCGCCGGTGAGCTAGTACCGGATGCGGTTAACGTCCAAGGTGGCCAGATGGCCGAGCAAATCAAGCCCCTGTTGCCATTGGCCGAGAAACTCGGAGCGATTGCCTGTGGCTTGGCGACGGCCGCCGTGGCTCGGGTAACCGTTGAGGTTCGCGGTGAAGCCGCTGATCACGATGTGCGTGTGCTGGAGTTGTCAGCCCTGAAAGGGGTATTCCAGATGCTCGTTCATGATCCCGTTTCCTACGTCAACGCCCCCGTTATTGCTGAGCAGCGTGGCGTCGAAGTAGTGCTTACTACGGATCGGACAAGTGATGACCACCGGTCATTGGTGCGAGTAACCATAACCTTGACCGGCGGCGAGAGCGTAAGCGTGGCCGGCACGGTCGCAGGTCCGCGGCACACGCCAAAGGTGGTAGAAGTCGATGGCTTCGACGTTGATGTGCCGGTAAGTGACCACATGGCTTTCCTGCGCTATCACGACAAGCCAGGTGTGGTGGGGGTGGTCGGCAAGGTACTCGGCGACGCCAACATAAACATCGGGGGCATGCAGGTGAGCCGTGATGAGAGCAGTCACGCACTTATTGTGTTGACCATCGACTCACCGATTCCTGCAGTCACTCTCGATGAGATCGTCAGCAAGATTGGTGCCCACAGCGGGAAGTCAGTAGACCTCAACTAGGTCGGTTCAGGTGCGGACGGCACGGTTGACCGCGCTGATGATGGCTTTGAGCGACGCCGTGGTGATGGACGGATCAATTCCGACCCCCCAAAGCACCCGATCACCCACGGTACATTCGAGATAAGCGGCGGCTTTCGCGTCACCGCCAGCGCTCATGGCATGCTCGTGATAGTCCAGCACTCTGACGTCGACACCGTGCTGGGCCAAGGCGTTGCAGAATGCGGCCACCGGGCCGTTGCCATGGCCTTCGAGAGCGACATCGGAGCCCGCGTCATTGATGACTACCTGCACACTGGTATCACCGTCGACCGCCGACTGTTGCTCAACCGAGCGAAGGGCGAACCGGCCCCAAGGTGCATTCGGGTCCGGCAGGTACTCGCCAGAAAACGACGCCCACATTTCGTCGGCGCTGACCTCGCCACCCTCGGAGTCGGTTACCTGCTGGATAACCCCCGAGAACTCGATCTGCAGCCGGCGCGGAAGTTCAAGCTTGTGCTCGGTGCGCATAATGTACGCGACCCCGCCCTTACCAGATTGTGAGTTAACGCGGATGACCGCTTCGTAGGTGCGGCCTACGTCCTTCGGGTCAATTGGTAGGTAAGGGACCGCCCACCTGAAGTCGTCGACGGGCACGCCGGCTGTTGCTGCATCAACCTGCATGGCGTTGAATCCCTTGTTGATGGCGTCTTGGTGCGAGCCGGAGAAAGCGGTGTAGACAAGGTCACCTCCGTACGGGTGGCGCTCATTGACCGGTATTTGATTGCAATACTCGACCGTGCGGCGGACGTTATCGATATCACTAAAATCAATTTGCGGGTCAATACCTTGGCTAAATAGGTTCAGGCCAAGGGTTACCAGACAAACATTGCCGGTGCGCTCGCCATTACCGAACAGGCAACCTTCGATGCGATCAGCGCCGGCCATATACCCAAGTTCGGCGGCCGCTACCGCGGTCCCACGATCATTATGTGGGTGCAGTGAGAGGATTATTGAATCGCGACGGGCCAGGTTTCGGCTCATCCACTCGATGGAGTCGGCGTAAATATTCGGTGTAGCCATTTCAATTGTCGCGGGCAGGTTCAAGATCACCTTGTGGTCAGGTGTTGGCTGCCAAACTTCGGTAACCGCATCACAGATCTCGACGGCGAAGTCTAGTTCGGTTCCGGTATAAGACTCCGGGGAGTACTCGAAATAAATGTCTGTTTCGTGCGAGATCTCATCAGCAAACTTCTTGCACAGTTGAGCGCCGTGTACCGCGATGTCGACAATTCCAGATTTGTCGAGTCCGAATACCACCCGACGCTGCAGGGTCGACGTTGAGTTGTAAAGGTGAACTATCGCCTGCTTGGCGCCCTTGATGGACTCAAAGGTGCGCTCAATTAGGTGTTCCCTAGATTGGGTCAGCACCTGGATCACGACATCATCTGGGATCATGTCGTCGTCGACGAGCATGCGCACGAAGTCGAAGTCCGTCTGTGACGCCGAGGGGAAACCTACTTCGATTTCCTTGTAGCCCATCGCGACCAGCAACTGAAACATTCGAAGCTTGCGCGGGGGGGTCATCGGATCTATCAAAGCCTGATTGCCGTCGCGGAGGTCAACCGCGCACCAGCGCGGCGCCTTTGTGATGACCTCGGTGGGCCAGCTGCGGTCGGGTAGGGGGATCGGGGTGAATGGGGTGTAGCGCTGCCACTTCATGGTGGATGGGCGCTGGGTGGTGCGAACCTCGTATGGCGTGCTGCGATCAAATTTCGAGTTCATGTCTGGGGCTCCTGTAAGTCGTCAGTTTGGGGGAGGACCGGCAAACGACGAAACCCGCGACGAGGAGGCCGGTTAAGAGGCCTCGCCGCGGCGGCGAAGGAGCAGGTTGACGATGAACACCCACGCAGAGTACCAGAGTGGCGCTAGGTAGGGTTTCGCCCATGTCAAAGACCCTCAATCTGGCCCTGATTCCCGGCGACGGCATTGGCACCGAGGTGGTGGCCGAAGCCATGAAAGTACTGGGCGCCATTGCGCCCGCAGCGGGTATCACGGTGACAGCGACCGAATACGACCTTGGGGCCCGCCGGTACAACGCCACGGGTGAATTACTGCCCGACCATGTGGTTGAAGAGCTTCGCGGCTATGACGCCATCTTGCTCGGGGCCATCGGCGACCCGTCAGTGAAATCTGGCATCTTGGAGCGTGGGGTGTTGTTGCCACTGCGATTTGTGATGGACCACCACGTAAACCTGCGACCGGTGAAGTTGTACCCCGGTGTGACCGGGCCGATCGCTGGTAAAGGCCCAAAGGATATTGACTTTGTAGTCTGCCGGGAAGGCACCGAAGGCCCGTATGTGGGAGCCGGTGGGGTCTTGCGGATCGGGACACCCCAAGAAGTTGCGACCGAGGTCAGCTTGAACACCGCTTATGGGGCTGAGCGCATTATTCGCGATGCATTTGATCGTGCGATGCGCCGGCGCAAGAAGGTGACTTTGGTGCATAAGACAAACGTGTTGGTCTTCGCGGGCGATCTTTGGCAGCGCACTTTTGATCGGGTGAAGCTGGAGTACCCGGAAGTCACCACCGATTATCTGCATGTTGATGCGGCATCAATGTTCTTCCTGACGAACCCGGAGCGTTTCGACGTTGTTGTCACCGACAATCTATTCGGCGACATTCTTACCGATATTGGCGCCGCAATCGGTGGCGGGATCGGGCTAGCGGCAAGTGGCAATATCGACCCGAGCCGCAGTAACCCAAGTATGTTCGAGCCGGTTCATGGTTCTGCACCAGATATCGCCGGGCAAGGCAAGGCTGATCCGACGGCCACCGTAATGTCACTGGCAATGCTGCTAGATCACGTTGGCTGCTTTGAGGCATCAGGGTGGGTTGAATCCGCTGTCGAAAATGACTTAGCCACCCGTGGTACGAACCCTCGTTCAACTAGCCAGATTGGCGACGCACTAGCGGCCGGCGCATTGGCTGCCTCCGCCTGAGCGGCGACGATAAGTAGTTGCTGGAAGATTAGAAATCTTCGTAGCGCGAGGAGCCAGCGGCCGTGATGGGTCTACACATGGTGCAGGTATTCGAACTTTGTCGATTCGCCTCGCAATTAACTGGGCGTACTGACGAGCTGTCAGGGGTGGGGCACCTGTAGCGTTACCCCATCGACCAGAGGGGGCCACCGATGACAACTAGCACCGAAACCGGCACTTCGCTGTGGCCGATTGACATCAAGGCTTCGACAGCGCCTAAATCAGCCGCCGAGCGCGAGACCATCATGGCCGATCCGGGATTTGGCAAATACTTCACCGACCACATGGTTCGCGCAAAGTGGACAGCTGCGGACGGTTGGCACGGTGCCGAACTCGTGCCATATGGTCCATTGCTCTTGGACCCAGCTACGAACTTCATGCACTACGGCCAAGCGATCTTCGAAGGCCTGAAGGCTTATCGGCATGCAGATGGCAGTGTCAAGACTTTTCGGCCGATCAAAAACTCGGAGCGCTTCGCCCGATCTGCCCGCCGGCTCGCGATGGCCGAGGTACCCGATGAGCTATTCCTGGGTTCGATTGAGGCGCTGGTGCGTCAAGATCAAGCATGGGTACCAAGTGACAGGGAGAAATCACTTTATCTACGTCCCTTCATGATCTCCACGGAAATTGGCCTTGGGGTTCGCCCGGGAAATGCTTATGAGTATCTGTTAATCGCATCGCCAGCGGGTGCGTACTTTCCGCAGGGGGTTAAGCCGGTCACGGTGTGGTTATCTGATGAATATGTGCGTGCGGCACCGGGTGGTACTGGCGAGGCGAAGTGTGCCGGTAACTACGCGGCGTCACTTGTTGCGCAGGCTGAGGCTGCCCAACATGGTTGTGATCAAGTGGTCTGGCTGGATGCTGTTGAGCGTCGCTGGATCGAGGAGATGGGGGGCATGAACCTGTACTTCGTCCATGGTGAAGGTGATTCCGCCCGCATCCGCACCCCGCAACTGACCGGTGCGCTTCTTCCCGGCATTACCCGGGAGTCGTTATTAACTGTTGCCGAGGATCTTGGGATTCGCGCGGAAGAAGACCGAATCAGTGTTGATGATTGGCGCGCCGGCTGTGCCAGTGGTTCGATCACCGAAGTATTTGCCTGCGGCACCGCGGCCGTCATCACCCCGATCGGGCAAGTCAAGTCCAGGGAAAGTGGCGCCTGGGAGGTCGCCGGGGGTCACATCGGAGCCGTCACGATGACCTTGAGGCAGGCACTTTTGGATATCCAGACCGGTGCGGTGGCTGATCGCCATAACTGGATGCATACCATCTGCTAGCGGGCCTTGATCCCATATGGCACACTAGGGCCGTGATCAACATCGTCAGCAGCATTATTTTATAGCGCGTCAACCTAGTTGACGCGCAGCCCTTCGCACCCGCGGGGGGCTTTTTCATTGCACCACCGCGAGAAAGAGGACGATCATGGCCCGCCCCGATACTTTCCATGTCTACGACACCACCTTGCGCGATGGTGCCCAGCGGGAGGGGATTTCCTACTCGGTCAACGACAAACTCACCGTTGCTCGACTCCTCGATGCTTATGGAGTGGGATTTATTGAAGGTGGTTGGCCCGGGGCCATGCCCAAGGACACCGAGTTCTTCGAGCGAGCAAAAACCGAGTTGCACTTACAGCACGCAGAGCTGGTGGCTTTCGGTGCGACCCGTAAGCCGGGGGTGGCGGTCGCTGAAGATCCCCAGGTGCAGGCACTACTTGACTCCGGCGCTCCGGTGATCACGATTGTGGCGAAATCGGATGTGCTGCACGTTATTGATGCGCTGAAGACGACTTTGGATGAGAACGCGGCGATGGTCCACGACACCGTGGAGTATTTGGTGACGCACGGTCGGCGGGTCTTCGTCGATATGGAGCATTTTTTCGATGGCTATAAACACGATCGTGACTATGGGGTGCGCCTCGCCGATGCGGCTCATGCGGCCGGCGCTAGCGTGGTTGTGCTTTGCGATACCAACGGTGGAATGTTGCCAAGCGGTATCACCGCCACGTTAAAAGATGTCGCCGCCAGGTCGGCGGCGCGGCTTGGCATTCATTGCCAAGATGACACCGGGTGCGCCATAGCCAATAGCGTTGCAGCTGTTGAAGCAGGCGCGACCCATGTGCAATGCACCGCAAATGGTTACGGTGAACGCACCGGTAATGCTGACCTATTCGTCGTGGTCCCGAACTTGGTAACAAAGTTGGGCTACGACATTTTGCCCGAAGGCGCACTTGGGGAAACGGTCCGTATCGCACATGCAATAGCCGAGATCGCGAATATCGCACCCAATACCCATCAGCCATATGCCGGTATTTCGGCATTTGCGCATAAAGCCGGCTTGCATGCCAGCGCACTTAAAGTATCGGCTGATCTCTATAACCACATTGACCCGACCTTGGTTGGCAACGACATGCGGGTACTAATAACCGAAATGGCCGGACGTGCCTCGGTTGAACTTAAGGGTCGCGAATTGGGCTATGACCTAACGGGAGACTTCGCACTGCTCACCCGAGTCATCGAAAAGGTGAAGGAGATGGAGTCCCGGGGTTGGACATTTGAGGCAGCCGATGCCTCATTTGAGCTCTTACTCTTGGACGAAGCCGGCTCGGAGCGTAGATTCGAGGTGGAATCTTGGCGCACTGTTGTCGAGCAGGCGGCTGATGGCAGCGTAAGCACCGAGGCCACCGTCAAGGTGCAAGCAAGTGGTGAACGAATCATTTCTACGGCCGAGGGCAACGGTCCGGTCAATGCCCTTGACCGCGCCTTGCGTGCCGCTGTGATCCAGCTGTACCCGGAGCTGGATGCACTTGAGTTGGTCGATTACAAGGTGCGCATCCTTGAGGGCGGCACCGGCACCGGGGCCGTCACTCGGGTCCTAGTTGGTACCACGGATGGGTTCGGTCAATGGTCGACGGTCGGGGTCCACGAGAACGTGATTGCGGCGTCCTGGCGGGCGCTGGAAGATGCCGTCACCTTCGGGTTGCTCCGGGCGGCCAAACGTGGCGCGTAGTTACGCTAGATAGGCTGCGTGGGTGCGCATAGTCCGAGTAGCGGTGGACGGTGAATTGTTTTACGGGGTACTCGAAGGCGTTTCTGCCGACAACGAGCCCACCGAGGCATCCTTGGTGGTGTTGATCACCGGACACCCATTCGGGGATCTAGTCTCTGAAGGCCGGATCATCCCATTGGCCGATACCCGCTTGGTGGCACCGGTATTGCCGAGCAAAATCGTGGCGGTGGGCAAGAACTACGCGGACCACGCCAAGGAAATGGGCGGGGAAGCGCCGGCGTCACCACTGATATTCCTAAAACCAAGTACCAGCATTATTGGGCCTGGTGAGGCCATCGCCTTGCCTTGGCAATCTGAAAAAGTCGAGCATGAGTCCGAACTAGCGGTCGTAATCGGGCGCCTTTGTAGTGATGTGCCGGCCGAGCGCGCCCACGAAGTCATTCTCGGCTACACCTGCGCGAACGATGTGACCGCCCGCGACCTGCAGCACACCGATGGTCAGTGGTCCCGCGCGAAAGGCTTCGATACTTTTTGCCCCATTGGCCCGTGGATTGAAACCGATATCGATGTCCAGAATGCTCGAATCACTTGCACTGTTGATGGGGTACTTCGTCAAACGGGTTCAACAAGTGACATGGTGCACGATATTGCGACCTTGATCGCCTACATCAGTTCGATCATGACGCTAATCCCGGGCGACTTGATTCTCACCGGTACGCCAGCTGGAGTGGGGCCGTTGGTAGCCGGAAATAGCGTAACAGTCGCCATCGAAGGTATCGGCTCGTTAACTAATTCGGTGATTGACCGTGTCTAAGCAAGTGGGCGCAACCGGCGTACGAGTGCGCTTTTGTCCGTCACCGACGGGCAATCCCCATGTCGGCATGGTTCGTACGGCGTTGTTCAACTGGGCTTTCGCTCGCCATACCGGAGGTACCTTCGTTTTTCGAATTGAAGATACCGACTCAGCACGTGATAGCGAGGAGTCCTACAACGCGCTACTTGATTCACTGCGTTGGCTGGGGCTGGACTGGGACGAAGGCCCCGAGGTCGGGGGTGAGTACGGACCCTACCGGCAATCTGATCGACTGCCCGTGTATGCCGAGGTCGCGAAACGACTGCGCGCTGGTGGGTTCGCCTATGACTGCTATTGCTCGGCAACCGAACTCGAAGCCCGTCGCGAACTAGCTAAGAGCCAAGGCCGCACCCCGGGCTACGACGGTAAGTGCCGGGAGTTAACCGACGAGCAAATATCGGCCTACGAGGACGAAGGCCGCGAGCCGGTACTTCGATTCCGGATGCCCGACCGTGACTACGAGTGGGATGACCTTGTCCGCGGCTCAATTACCTTCGCTGCGGAGCATGTACCCGATTATGTTTTGGTGCGGGGCAATGGTGAGCCGCTTTATACCCTCGTCAATCCGGTTGACGATGCCCTGATGCGCATCACCCACGTATTACGTGGTGAGGATTTATTGTCTTCAACCCCACGTCAGATCGCCCTCTATGAAGCGCTGGCGGCGATTGGGGTGAGCGACGGCACCACTCCACGCTTTGGACATCTGCCATATGTGATGGGTGAGGGCAACCGAAAACTCTCCAAGCGCGATCCGGAGTCATCCCTTTTAATGTATCGCGAAACCGGATACCTGCCTGAAGCACTACTTAATTATTTGGCACTACTCGGCTGGTCCATGGGCGATGACCAGGAGTTTTTCAGCAAGGAGCAGATGGCCGAGGTTTTTACCCTTGAGCGGGTCAACCAAAATCCAGCACGCTTTGACCTGGTGAAGTGCACCGCGATCAATGGGGACTGGATTAGGTCGTTGGCGCCGGCTGAATTAGTCGAGCGCATCACCCCGTTCTTGGTAACTGCCGGGTTGATCCCGCAGCAGCCGACGGCCGAGCAATTGGCCCTCTTGGCGGCCTCGGCCCCATTGATCCAAGAACGGATGGAGAACCTGAGCCAGTCGGTGGGCATGCTGTCGTTCTTGCTGGTGCCACCGGAGCGATTCGTGGTCGATGCGGCCGACCTTGGGGTGCTAGGAGTTGAAGCCGCATCGACATTGACGGCGGCCCGGGCGGTATTGGTGGGACTGCCCACGTGGCGCACAGCTGCAATCCACGAGGCGCTAACGGGCGCGTTGGTCGACGGACTTGGGCTGAAACCCAAATTGGCATTCACCCCGCTGCGGGTGGCCATTACCGGGCGCCGGATATCACCACCCCTATTTGAATCCATGGAGATTTTGGGTAAATCCGGTTGCTTGGCCCGACTTGATGCGGCGATTGGAGGTGGGTAGCCGGTCGCCTATAATCACCCTTCGCCGAGTGATCGGCCCCATGGGGTATGGGGTAATTGGCAGCCCAAATGATTCTGATTCATTTAGTCTAGGTTCGAGTCCTGGTACCCCAGCTGGTGTTCGGTTAACGTGGTAGGACCACCTGACCTAATACCTGACCGAAGGCACGGCCCCGTTGTGTAGTGGCCTAGCACGCCGCCCTCTCAAGGCGGTAGCGCGGGTTCGAATCCCGTCGGGGCTACAAGATGGGCGCGGGTTCTTGAGAGTCAAGGGCCCGCGCTCCGATCCAAAAGGAGCAATAGGTGGCACGCACACTCGCAGAGAAAGTCTGGGCGACGCATGTGGTGCGCCATGCCGAAGGCGAACCAGATCTGCTCTACATTGATTTGCACCTGGTGCACGAGGTCACCAGCCCACAAGCATTTGACGGGTTACGGGTAACCGGTCGCGGGGTGCGCCGGCCGGATCTGACTTTGGCAACCGAAGACCACAATGTGCCGACGATAAATATTGATCAGCCAATTGCCGACCCGATTTCGCGGGCTCAGGTCGATGCGCTGCGCGCGAATTGCGCTGAATTCGGGGTACCCCTTTATCCACTCGGCAGTATCGAGCAGGGCATCGTGCACGTGGTGGGCCCGCAACTTGGGCTGACCCAACCGGGCATGACCGTAGTGTGCGGTGACTCTCACACTTCGACCCACGGTGCCTTCGGAGCCCTGGCCTTTGGGATCGGCACCAGCGAGGTCGAGCACGTGCTGGCAACTCAAACCCTGCCGCTTAAGCCTTTTAAAACAATGGCCATCACTGTTGACGGTGAACTCCCGGCCGGCGTTACCGCCAAGGACCTCACCTTGGCCATAATTGCCAAGATTGGCACCGGCGGTGGCCAAGGTTATGTCCTTGAATACCGCGGCTCGGCAATTCGAGGCCTTTCCATGGAGGGTCGCATGACCCTGTGCAATATGTCCATTGAGGCTGGCGCGCGAGCCGGCATGGTCGCCCCGGATGAAACCACTTTTGAGTACGTAAAGGGTCGGGAGCACGCACCGACCGGTGCAGCTTGGGATGAGGCGGTCACCTACTGGCGCACCTTGCCCAGTGACGCCGACGCGGTATTTGATGCCGAGGTCCATCTCGATGCAACCGCCCTTAGCCCGTATGTGACCTGGGGGACCAATCCGGGCCAAGGCCTGCCGCTTTCGGGCTCGGTGCCTTCACCGGCAACTGCAAGTGATGAAGTTGAGCGCACCGCTATCGAGCGGGCACTTACCTATATGGACCTCGTGCCCGGTACTCCGTTACGGGAAATCGCGATTGACACGGTTTTCGTTGGGTCGTGCACTAATGGCCGGATCGAGGACCTTCGGACTGTTGCTGAGGTGTTGCGCGGCCGCCAGGTGGCGGATTCAGTTCGCATGTTGATCGTCCCCGGTTCGGTGCGCGTCAAGCTACAAGCCGAAGCCGAGGGCTTAGACACCGTGTTCATTGACGCGGGCGCCGATTGGCGTGAGGCTGGGTGCTCCATGTGTTTGGCCATGAACCCGGATAAATTAGCCCCCGGTGAGCGCAGCGCCTCAACTTCAAATCGCAATTTCGAAGGCCGACAAGGCCCAGGTGGCCGCACCCATTTGGTCTCGCCGGCAGTTGCGGCGGCTACCGCCGTGGTCGGTACCTTGGCCGCCCCCGCCGACCTGCCAAACCTCGTCTAAGGAGCAGGCAATGGACGCATTCACCACGCATACCGGCACCGCGGTGCCACTGCAGCGAAGCAATGTCGATACCGACCAGATCATCCCGGCCGAGTACCTAAAGCGGATTACCCGCACCGGATTTGAGGACGGGTTATTCGCATCTTGGCGCCAGGATCCGGAGTTTGTCCTTAATCAGCAGCACCATGCTGGCGCTACCATCTTGGTGGCCGGCCCGGATTTTGGTACCGGATCATCGCGTGAGCATGCGGTTTGGGCGCTCCAAAACTATGGCTTCAAGGTGGTTATTTCCTCACGGTTCGCTGATATCTTCCGAGGCAATTCCGGTAAAGGCGGCCTGCTAACGGCCGAGGTTAGGCAAGAGACCGTCGAGCAACTTTGGGCGCTCATAGCCAAAGATCCGGCCACCGAGGTAACAGTCGACCTCGAGGGGCAGCAGATCCGAGCCGGCGACCTGGTCGCCGATTTCGAGGTGGACAGCTATGTGCGCTGGCGGTTGTTGGAGGGTTTGGACGATATTGGGATCACTTTGCAGTCGGGCGATGCGATCGCCGCCTTCGAAAAGCAGCGCCCCGGATTCACTCCGACCACCAGTTAAGCTGCTTTTCGACACTTTTTGAGTTTTGGCTTTACCATTGCGACGGTGTGTCGACTGGCTTAATCCCTTAATTCGCAATAGTTTTTGCCTGTCGACAACCGTCGATTCTGATCTCCCGTCGATTCTCCTGAAAGGTTTTTCCTGTGAACAAAGCAGAGTTAGTTGATTCGGTGGCCGCGAAGCTCGGCCACACCAAGCGCGACGTAACCGACATCGTTGAATCTTTCATCGAGGAGACCAAGAAGGCTGTTGCCCGTGGCGAGCGAGTTGCGCTAAGTGGCTTCGGCATCTTCGAGGCTCAGGCCCGTAAGGCCCGCCTGGGCCGTAATCCACGCACCGGTGCAACAGTGCAGATCAAGGCGACGAAGACCCCTAAGTTCCGCGCTGGTGCGGAGTTCAAGGCGGTAGTTTCGGGCAAGAAGAAGGCGGCCCCGGCCAAGAAAGCCCCGGCCAAGAAAGCCGCGGCCAAGAAAGCCCCGGCCAAGAAAGCCGCAAAGAAGCGCTAACGAAATCCCACTTGCGAACGGCCTACCAATTCGGTAGGCCGTTCGCATTTAGCAAGGGGCAGCAGCCCGTCATTAAGTTGGCAGGTGGATCGAAGTCACGGTTCCCGTTGCTGTGAGTTCGATTGCGACCTGCTGACCGACCCGCAAATACCGAAAACCACCAGCGGCAACGACTTGGGCGGTGACAGGTAGCAGCCGGCCGTCCTCGGTTGCGATTTCCGCATCGCCACTTGGCAGCATGCGGTAGCAGGTGGCAGGGATCACGACTGAAGATTTGCCGGCAAGGCGGATCTAGTGGCGGGGCCGACACCGATGCGAATCGCATCCCAAAGATCGACTTGGGTATCGACATCGCGATGCGCGCGCGCTAGGCGGTGACTCTCGGGGGCAATTTCGGATAGGCCAAGCTCGACATAACCCCGTGCCGCATGGCGGGCTCTAGAGCGCTCACCAAATGCGGGTGTGCAGCCGGCAATGGTGTGACTCATCAGCATGGTGGTGCCAACCCCTTGGGTGTCGGCGACAAAGGTACGTTCGTAAATACACGCGGATCGAAGGACTAGATCCACCACCTCACCGGTTAAGCAGGGCAGATCACCGACTACGATGGCGATGCCCAAGTGCGGTGGGGTTAAGGAGGCGCCAAATAATGCCGCTTCGTTCAAGCCGCGGTGGGGGGCTTCGGGGACCCAATGGTGATTGGCGGCGGTGGCCACCTGCTGGACGGCTAGGTCGTCGGTCACCACGGTGATCTGCGCAACGGCTTCGGCGTCACTAAGTGCACTTAGTACGTCCTGCATGAAGGCTAGGGCGAGTTCGGGTCGGGCCGGGTCATTCGTGGGTAGGAGTCGGGTTTTGGCGGCACTTAGGACTTTAAATGGCAAGACAACGGCCCACCGGTCTGGCCCGCGGATTACCCCACCATGGATCTGCACGGGCACTACTGTGGCATGGTGCGGGTAACGCGGCGAGACCCCTTGGGCTGGGGCTACCGCGTAACTGTTTTTTTGTTGAAGCCGCTGCTCAATCTCTTAACCAAGCAGGATTGGGCGGGCACCGAAAATCTAACCGCACAAACCGATGGCATGGTGATTGCCACGAACCATATTTCCTGGTTTGACCCGCTTGTCGCCTCCCATGCGCTGTGGGATAACGATCGGCCACCGAGATTTTTGGCGAAGGAGTCGGTTTTCCGAGTGCCAATTGTCGGGGCGATAATCACCAGCGCCAAGCAAATTCGAGTCTATCGAGAGACTGGTAACGCGGTTGATTCGGTGCGCGATGCCATTGCCGCCGTGCATCGCGGTGAATGTGTGGTGGTGTATCCGGAGGGCACAATTACCCGCGATCCCATGATGTGGCCGATGACCGGCAAGACCGGCGCCGCCCGAATTGCGCTGGCTGCTGGCTGCCCGTTGATCCCGATGGCCCAATGGGGTGCCCAGGAGGTGATGGGGCCATATCGCAAGGAGTTTCGGATTCTGCCTCGTAAAACGATGAAGATCTTGGTTGGGCCACCAATTGACCTATCGGATTTACAAGATCGACCGCTCGATGCGGATACATTGCACCTGGCGACGGATCGATTACTTGACGCCTTAACCGGCCTACTCGCCCAAATCCGTCAGGAGTCCCCACCCAAGGAGCGTTACGTGTTCGATCGGCAGGAGCATTAGTGGCTGATATTCGGGTTGCCATCATGGGCAGCGGATCATGGGGCACCGCATTTGGCATGGTGCTGGCAGACGCTGGGTGCGAGGTGATGATGTGGTCACGTGCAGCGGACGTGGTGCGTCAGATAAATGAGGAGCATCTCAATTCCGCCTACCATCCGGGCATCACCTTACCGGCGAAACTTCGTGCGACCACTGACGCCCCCAAGGCATTGTCCGGTGCATCGATCGTGGTGCTCGCGGTGCCCGCACAGGTACTTCGAGCCAATATGGAAACTTGGAAAGAGTACATGGCGCCGGGAAGTGTGCTTGTGAGTTTGATAAAGGGTATTGAACTTGGTACGTCGATGCGGATGAGCGAAGTAATTGCCGAAGTTACCGGTGTTGATCTAGGTCGCATTGCGGTGGTTTCTGGCCCTAACCTCGCCGGTGAGATAGCGCTTGGTCAGCCAACCGCAACCACGGTTGCCTGCGCTGACGAGGCCAGTGCTCTGGCCTTGCAGGAGGCCTGCACTACCGATTACTTTCGCCCGTACTGGACTACCGACGTAGTGGGCACGGAGATCGGTGGTGCGGTCAAGAACGTCATTGCGTTGGCCAATGGCATAGCGGTCGGCATGGGTTTGGGTGAGAACTCGCAAGCCTCCTTAATGACTCGCGGACTGGCCGAAATGGCCCGCCTAGGGGTGGCTCTTGGGGCCGACCCGCTGACATTTCAGGGCTTAGCGGGTGTCGGTGATTTAGTGGCGACCTGCCAGTCACCGCTGTCACGAAATAGGTCATTTGGTGAAAATCTCGGGCGCGGACTGTCCATTGAGCAGACCATCGAGGTGACGAAGCAGACCTGCGAGGGTTACAAGAGCTGCCAACCAATACTCGAGTTGGCTAACCAGCACGGGGTTGAGATGCCGATAACCGAGCAGGTGGTGGCGGTCCTACATCACGGGCAGTCCCCGAAGAGGATGGCCTCAGCATTCATGTCGCGCGACACCAAGCGCGAAAGTTCACTGACACCCTAGCTAGCCGGACAGCACCAAATCCAAGGCCTGCTTTAGGTCGCGCCAAAGATCATCGGGATTTTCGATGCCAAATGACAACCGGATCAAATCCGGTGGCACGGTTTCACTCTCGAGGGGCCACCGGCGGCGCCGCTCAAGTAGCGACTCCACACCGCCCAGGCTCGTCGCGTGTGCCCAAAGGTTGGTACTTGCGCATACCGCATCGGCGGCACCTGCGCCTTGGGCGATCTCAATTGCCGCCATCGTGCCGAACCCTGGGTACCGAACCTTTGAAACCGCCGCGTGTTCACTCAATAGGGCGGTAATGATTTGGGCGTTGGCTTGCGCTTTTTCAATCCGAACGGCCAAGGTGCGAACACCCCTTAGGGCCAAATAGCAGTCAAATGCGCTCGGCAACGCGCCAAGAAGTACCCGCCGAGTCCGAATCCCCTCGGTTATCTCAGCGTTGGTGGAGACTAACGCGCCTAGCAGTAGATCCGAATGGCCGCTGAGCGCTTTGGTGACACTGTGCATGATGATGTCGGCACCCTGTGAAATTGGCTGCTGCAAAATCGGAGTGGCAAAAGTATTGTCGACCAAAACTAAGGCGTCGTTCGCGTGGGCTGCGGTGATGCAGGTGGGTAAATCGGCGACCTGCATCATTGGATTCGTCGGTGATTCGAGCCACAACATTTCGGCCCCATGGCATGCTGCAACCACCGCGGCGGTGTTATCAACTTCAACGACTCGAAGTTGAATACGACCAATCCCTTCAAGTTCGCGAAGTCGAACGGCGACGCCGGTGTATGCAGCACTCGGTGCCACGATGACAGCGCCCATCGGCACTAGGTCCATAGCCGCGTTGGCGGCCGCCATCCCTGAAGCAAAAACGGTGGCCTGGCCGCCTTCTAGGCCACCGATAACGTCCTCTAGTGCATGTGAGGTCGGTGAGTCATAGCGCGCGTACTCCATGGGGCCACCTGCAATAAAGCTGGAGGCGGGGTAAATCGGCGTATTAAGCGGCGCATCAGGGGCACGCTCGGGTCGCCCGGCCGAGACCACGAAGGTGTCAACCGATTGGCCGTACTGGGCTCGACCTGCCGGGGGGTTGGAAGTTGACATGGACTGAACTGTAGCCGCGCACCCGGCTACCATCCCCGCATAGTGCAGCAGATACGGTCTAGACGTGGACCGGGTTCGCATTGCGGTGATTTTCGGTGGCCGTAGTAGTGAGCATCACATCTCCTGTGTCAGCGCTGGTGGCATCCTGCGGGCTTTGGACCCCGATGTCTACGAGGTGATTCCAATTGGCATTACCCCTGCCGGCCATTGGGTACTTCAGGCTAATGACGCGGATAGGTTGTCAATCGAGGACGGTGTACTACCTTCGGTGGACCGCGACGCACCCGAAGTAGTGCTGAGTGTGGACCCGACGGCGGCAGGCCTGACGATTTATCGACCGGCGGGGGTGCCGGAGGTACTTGGCCGAGTTGACGTGGTTTTCCCGGTACTGCACGGGCCTTGGGGTGAGGACGGCACCATTCAGGGCTTACTCGAATTGGCTGGCGTGCCATACGTCGGATCCGGTGTCCTCGGCTCAGCGCTGGCGATGGATAAAGGGTTCATGAATGCGCTCTTCGACCAGGCTGGACTGCCCATTGGGCCTTATGCAGTTATCACCGATGCACAGTGGCGCCTTGACCGCGATGGCGCGCTCGCGCGAGCGCGAGGCCTAGGTGAGGTGGTATTTGTTAAACCCGCGCGCGCCGGCTCATCCAATGGCATCACCAAAGTATCCGACCCCGGTTTGCTTGCTAACGCGATCGAGGCCGCGCGCATTCACGACCCCAAGGTAATAATAGAAAAAGCGATCGCTGGTGCGCGGGAGATCGAATGCGGAGTTATCGTTGATGGCACGCCAAAGGCAAGTAGGTGCGCCGAAATAATTGTGCACTCCGGGCACGAATTCTATGACTTCGCCGCCAAGTACCTAGACGACTCGGCTGACCTAGTCGTGCCAGCGGATTTGACACCGGAACTCGAATCGAAAGTGCAGGAGCTAGCAATTGCGGCATTTACAGCCCTAGCCTGCGAGGGCTTGGCACGGGTGGATTTCTTTGTTACCGCTGCGGGGCAAATCATCGTCAATGAGATCAACACGATGCCCGGGTTCACTCCCATTTCGATGTTCCCGCGCATGTGGGAGGCATCTGGACTGCCTTATCCGGCGCTGGTTGATCACCTGGTTCGCGATGCGCTGCTGCGGGGTACCGGGCTGCGCTAACTGGTTGCCAGTGCCTTAAGGCCCGCGAGCACGAAAGCACTTGATGCCCTGACTTCTGACGCTGGGTCACTGCCTGGCACCAGCCGGCGCGCGGCCGCTTCGACAACACCTTGGATCAGGCGCACAGCCTGGTCGGTATCTGAAATCCCAAGTGCGGCGACAGCTTGGGTAAGTGGAGCGGCTAGGGTGGCGTGCAATGCATTGATCTGCTGGCGCACCGGCTGAGGTAATGATGTCTCGCTCAGCACCGCGATGATCTCGTGCCGCCCATCGGCGATTAACCCGAGTGACACTTCGATATAGCGCGAAATCTTCGTTTCAGGTGTCGACTCGGCAGCTAGGTGGTCCACGACATCGCCGGACCACTTGCGCATCTCATCGAGCAGCACGGTAGCAAGTAAATCCGCTGTGGACGTGAAATATTCATAAACCGCTGGCCTTGAGAGCCCGGCGCGGGTGGCCACCGCGGCCATGGTCAAGGCTCGGGGACCGCCGGTCCGCACTAAGTCATGACCGGCGGCCAATAACGTTGCGTGGCGTTGATCTCGATGTTCAGCAAGGGTGGGGGCCATGATGCGCGGCATTCTTCTATTCTCTCACAGGGTGCGTGTCTTGGCCATCGGAGAACTTGGTATCGGTTGGCCTACAGACTTTTGGTAGTGCAAGGATACGGAAGGTTAGGTTGAAGGCGTTGATCGACGAAGGGGAGCACTGGGGTGTCCGCACAAAAAACAAATGAGATGCGGGCCGCCGTCTATGAGAAGATCGGCGAGGCCGCCGCGGTCTTAAGTGTCCGGTCCGTTAAGCGACCCGAAGTTGGGGTCGGTCAGGTCCGGGTGCGGCTCGCATTTTCCGGGATCAACCCAACCGATGTGAAGATTCGAAGTGGTCGGACCCCACGTCAGATTACTGGCTTTCAGATTCCCCACATGGATGGTTCAGGGACGATCGACGCTGTCGGACCTGGTGTGGATATGACCCGGATCGGCCAGCGGGTTTGGGTGCAACTTGCTGCCCATGAGAGCCGGTGGGGTACAGCCGCGCAGTGGACAGTGGTCAACCAAGATCGCGCTATCGCACTGCCCGATGAGGTGTCCTTCGAACTCGGGGCAACCCTTGGCGTGCCCGCGGTTACCGCGGCCAATTGTGTACTTGGTGATGGCCCTATTGCCGGCAAAGACGTGCTCGTTGCCGGGGGAGCCGGCGCGGTCGGGCGGTGCGCGGTGCAATTGGCGCACTGGCAAGGTGCGAGAGTAGCTGCCAGCGTGAGCGGTGAAGTAAAGGCCGAAATAACCAGGCAGGCCGGTGCGGATTTCGTAGTGAACTACCGCGAAGCAAACGCTGTTGAACAACTACAGGCATGGAGTACGAAAGTTGCGCACATCGTCGAAGTGGATTTAGGCACCAACTTGGACCTAGACCTCGCGGTAGCCGCGCCGGGGACTTCGATAGTGACGTATGCGGCTGATCACAAAGACCCGGTAATTCCTATCCGCCGATTGATGACCGCGGGAGTTTCGTTGCGCTTCATGCTGCTTTATACGCTGCCGGCGCCGATACTTGCTGCAGCTATTGAAATCGTTAAGTCGGCGCTCGCCGCTAACGCTTTGCAACTTCCGCCGGTACAGATCTTTACTCTGGCCGACATCGTCTCGGCGCACCAAGTGCAAGAAACTGGCCCGACCGGCCGAGTTTTGGTTGAACTCCCTTAACTGCTACAGATTTAGCACCGGGCACGTCAGGGTGCGGGTAATGCCCGGAACCACCTGAATACTGGCGACGACAAGGCGGCCTAGGTCATCCATGGTGC
Source organism: Actinomycetota bacterium (assembly GCA_027729805.1). GTDB lineage: Bacteria > Actinomycetota > Actinomycetes > S36-B12 > S36-B12. The sequence continues at coordinate 22,778 of JAQCEO010000006.1, read as the reverse complement.
GGGCTTCGGCTCGCGCGATGACGTCATACGGGCCGGTGACATCTTCAGCCAGAACTACGCCGGCAATATCGCGGATTGCCTGAACCACCGTGGCGGCTTTGCCAACCTCGGTCTGGATGAGAATGTATGCCTGTACGTCCATGCTGCGAGACTAGCCCGAAACCAAGGCAAAGGGGAACCGATGGCCGATTCACCGGACGGCACGATCGCTGATTTGGGGGAATTCGGCCTGATAGAACGCATTACGATGGGTACCGGCTCCGCCAAACAGGTGATTTTGGGACCGGGGGATGACACCGCAATCGTGGCGACGCCAGATGGCAAGGTGGTCATTACGACCGACCTAATGGTCGAAGGCCGCCATTTTCGTCGGGATTGGTCGACACCAATTGATGTGGGCCGGAAGGCGGCGGCCGCAAGTTTGGCCGATGTGGCCGCAATGGGTGCTAAGCCCACCGCCTTGGTGGTGGGCTTAGCAGCACCCGGTGACCTACCGGTCGCCTGGGCGGTGGCATGTACCGCAGGCTTGACACAGGAAGCCGCATTGGTCGGTGCGGTAATCGTCGGCGGTGATGTGGTCGCGGCCGATGTCATCACCTTGTCGATCACCGCGATCGGTGATCTGCAGGGGCGAACCCCGGTATTGCGAAGTGGCGCCAAGGTGGGTGATCAGGTTGCCATCGCGGGTCGATTCGGCTGGGCGGCGGCGGGCCTTGCGGTACTAACCCGCGGGTTCAGATCACCGAAAGTACTTGTTGACGCGCACCGGTACCCAGAACCGCCATATGCGGCTGGCCCGGCCGCGGCAAAAGGTAAGGCGACTTCGATGATAGACGTAAGTGACGGGATGATCGCCGATGCCAGACACCTAGCCATTGCTTCAAATGTGGTGATTGAGATCGATACTTCGACTTGGGAGATCGCCGAAGCACTGCAGGGCGCGGCTTCGGCATACAACTTGGATCCGCGCGAGTGGATGCTCACCGGTGGCGATGATCACGCCTTGCTTGCGACTTTCCCGGCGAAAGCTAGGTTGCCCAAACCCTTCATAGCGATCGGGGTGGTCAGTGCCGCGGGTGAACTGGGTGCCGGGGTAATGGTGGACGGGGTTTGGAGCGCGGCGGTGGGTGGTCATGTGCATTACCATTCGCCATGACCAAAGCGCCCCGGGCGCAATTTGAGCAGCGAGCAGGCGAACACCGGGCAGAGTTGATCAATTACCGGACCAAATCATTATTGGGCCGGACAAACAAAAAAGCGCGGGAATAACCCCGCGCCTTCTCGTGGGAAAGAGCTTAGCCGCGCACGACCTTGCCGGCTTTGAGGCAAGAGGCGCAGACATTTTGGCGCTTTGGGGTCTTGCCCACCAGGGTGCGAACCCGCTGGATATTTGGGTTCCAGCGCCGCTTGGTGCGAATATGTGAATGGGAGACGCTGTACCCGAAGCTCGGGCCCTTGCCGCAGACATCGCAGTTGGCAGCCACCGGTAACTCCTTTAGATGCTTGCCAGACTCGGTGGTTACCGAGCGTGGCCCGATTCGGGTCGTAGGCTGCCCGTGTGGACAGCGGCCCAAGGGTAGCCGACGCGGTGGCAAAGGCCCAAATTGGGAGGGTTTTTTGGCCCGCGATACCCGACCCCAAAGGCGTGCACGAACTGGACAGGGCAGGAGGTGGCGCAATTGGCCCTTGAGTTGGACGCGCGGGGGATCCAGACCTGGGCGTATGCGGCCCTGACCGCCCTCGGGGATGCCCGTGCCGAGATCGATGCCCTCAATGTCTTCCCGGTTCCTGATGGCGATACCGGCACCAACGTCTATTTGACGATGGAGGCGGCCTGCCAAGAGATTGATCAGGCCCTAGACGAACCCGGATACTCGCGTTCGAGTGTGGCCCGGGCCCTGGCGCACGGGGCCTTGCTGGGTGCTCGTGGCAATTCCGGGGTTATCATTTCCCAGATCTTCCGAGGAACAAGTGAGGTCATTGCGCGGGTGGCCCTGGATCGTCCGGTCGCTGGCGCCGACATCGCCGAGATGTTGCGGGTGGCCGCTGACATGGCCTATGCGGCAGTTGCCAAGCCGGTTGAGGGCACCATTTTGACCGTGGCGCGTGCGGCAGCAGATGCCGCCCTGGCTGCCGTGAATGCGGATGGTGACACCGAAGTTGGCGCCGTCCTTGCCCGCGCGGTGACCGCGGCCCTGCAGGCACTTGAGCAGACACCGCAATTATTGGAAGCCCTGCGTCGAGCTGGAGTGGTGGATGCGGGTGGCCGCGCCTACGTAGTGATCCTCGACGCCCTCGCCGGTGTTGTTACGGGAGTGCGCCGACCAACGCCTGCCACCTTTTCGCCATTGCCACGTACCGTTGATGATGAGCCGCGCGCGAATTACTCTGGACCCGCATATGAGGTGATGTTTCTCCTTGATGCAGCGGCCCCGGCTGTTGACTTAATGCGCGTGCGCCTAGGTGAACTTGGTGACAGCCTGGTAGTTGTCGGCGGTGAGGGTTTGTGGAACGTGCATGTGCATGTTGACGATGCGGGCGCGGCTGTCGAAGCCGCGATTGCCGCTGGGCGCCCGCATCGAATTCGGATCACCCACCTGCAGGTCGCGGATGTGATGCTGGATCGGCCGGCCCGCGGGTTGGTTGCGGTGGCCCATGGCCCGGGTACCGCCGCCCTAATGGAAAACTGCGGCGTCACTATCGTCCCTGCGCAGCCAGAGCAGCGGCCATCGACAAAAGAGTTGCTCAATGCCATCACCTCGGTGGGTGCGACTGAAGTGATTTTGCTGCCGGGTGACAAGGACACCTGGCCGGTTGCCGAAGTTGCCGCCGAACAAGCCCGAGCGGTAGGTATAAGAGTCTTAGTCATCCCAACTAGGTCGATTGTGCAGACTCTTGCCGCGATCGCGGTGCATGAAGACGGTGCCCGTTTTGAAGACGAAGTTGTCGCGATGACCCGAGCCGCCGGGGCCACCCGTTATGGCGCGGTGACCATCGCGGTACGTGAGGCGCTGACCACGGTTGGGACGTGCCAGGTGGGCGATGTTCTTGGTTTGGTCGACGGCGACATCGTGGTGCTCGGCAAGGATGTGGTCACGGTGATCCGGGAAATCTTGCTAGGAATGCTCGCGATCGGTGGCGAACTCGTCACCTTGGTTTCAGGGCTTGAGGCGGGCAGCGAAATCACCGATGGCATCCCAAATTGGTTGCATCATGAATTCCCGTTGGTTGACATCAGTAGCTATGACGGTGGGCAACCGCTTTGGCCGATGATCATCGGCGTCGAATGACATCCGGTGACCTTGAACGCCCGTTGACCAAGGTAGTGGGCGGCAAGACGGCAACCGCGCTAGCCAAATCCTTTGGCATGGTCACCGTAAACGATCTCTTACGTCACTATCCGCGTCGTTATGCCCAGCGCGGTGAACTAACCGATCTAGCTACGTTAAGTGACGGTGAGTCCGTCACCGTCCTCGCCGAAATTGAGCAGGTGACTATCAGGCCGATGAAACAGCGCCGCGGTTCAATTCTTGAAGCGGTGGTAACAGACGGCAAGGGCCGACTGTCGGTGACTTTCTTCAATCAGACGTGGCGTGAACGCTCATTACGAGCGGGGCGTAGCGGCCTATTCTCGGGGCAGGTTTCGACTTTTCGAAATAAGCGGCAACTTGCGCACCCGCAATGCCTGCTATTTCCTGAGGGAGTCGACGATGATCCGGAAGCAATCGCGGCCTTCGCCGGTGCATTGATCCCGGTTTATCCGGCAACCGGGTCAATGACATCTTGGCAGATTGCTAGTGCGGTGCGGATGGTTCTAGACACCTTGGGGGAGGTTGCAGATCCGATACCAGATGCGGTGCTGGTAGCCGAGGAGTTAATAGACCTAACGCGGGCGCTGCACCTGATTCACCGGCCAACCGATTTCGAGGAAGTTGCCGCGGCGCAGGCAAGGCTTAAGTTCGAAGAAGCATTCGTCCTGCAAGTGGTACTTGCGCAGCGTCGTCAGCAAATGTCGCACCTAACCGCTACCTCACGCTTGGTGGTTGATGGGCCAATGCGCACCGCATTTGATAAGCGTCTGCCATTTGTCCTAACAGCCGGTCAGAATTCGGTCAGCGAAGAGATTGCCCAAGATCTGGCCGGCACGCACCCGATGCACCGCCTGCTTCAAGGCGATGTTGGCAGCGGGAAAACTATTGTGGCGCTTCGTGCGATGTTGTCGGTGATTGACGCGGGCGGGCAGGCAGCCCTCTTGGCGCCGACCGAGGTGTTGGCCGGACAGCATTATCGATCAATTCGCGCACTCCTGGGCCCGTTGGCCGAACGCGGGCGCCTGGGCGGGGCCGATGACGGCACCCGGGTGGCTTTACTGACCGGATCACAGCGCACAGCACAGCGTCGGGTTGAGTTACTTGATGTGATCACCGGTGACGCCGGGATCGTGGTGGGAACCCACGCGCTGATTCAGGACACCGTTGAGTTCCGAGATCTGGCTTTGGTGGTGGTCGATGAGCAGCATCGATTCGGGGTTGAGCAACGTGCGGCACTATCGGCAAAAGCCCGTGATGGCACCCGACCTCATGTACTCGTGATGACCGCTACGCCAATTCCGCGAACTATCGCGATGACCGTCTTTGGGGACTTGGATATTTCGACACTGTCGGAGCTCCCGGCCGGGCGCACCCCGATCGCCACCCACGTCATCTCCACTCGCGAGCAGCCGGGGCACCTGGTGCGCGCTTGGCAGCGGGTACAAGAAGAAGCCGCGCGAAAACACCGGATCTTCGTGGTGTGTCCGCGCATTGGCGGCACGGGCCCCGAAGACGATCTTGATCTTGAGGCGAGTGAGACTTCGATCGCATCAGTACTCGATGTAGTACAGACCCTCGCCCGGGAGTTACCAGGTCTTCGGGTAGAGATGTTGCATGGCCGAATGAGCGGTGATGAAAAAGATGATGTGATGGCAAGATTCGCCGATATCTCGAACCCCGATGGCATAGATGTGTTGGTGGCGACCACGGTCATTGAAGTCGGGGTTGATGTTCCAGATGCCAGTACCATGGTAATTCTTGATGCTGATCGGTTCGGGATTTCGCAACTCCATCAATTGCGCGGCCGCGTGGGACGTGGCTCCCTTCCGGGTCTGTGCCTGCTGGTTACCGATGCTGAGGCGGGGAGCCCAGCGCGGGAGCGGCTGCTCGCTGTAGCGTCAACAACAGACGGCTTCGAGTTATCGCGGTTGGATCTGCAGCAACGCCGCGAAGGTGACGTTCTTGGCTCTATGCAATCTGGTCGGCGCAGTTCACTGCGCCTCCTTGAGGTACTGCGCGACGAAGACGTTATCGAGCGCGCACGCGCGGCCGCGCATGCGGTTGTTGAAAGTGACCCGGAGCTGATAGCGCACTCGGCTTTGCAACTTGCCATTGGTGCACTCATCGCTGATGAGCAAGCCGAGTTCTTGGAGAAAGCGTGACCCGCATCATCGCGGGAGCGGCCAAGGGGCGGCGCTTGGCGGTACCAAAGCACGGCACCCGCCCCACTTCTGATCGAGTCCGGGAATCTTTGTTCGCGGCGGTGTCCGCGCACTTCGCTAAAGCGGGTATCGACTGGCCGGAGGTCTCGGTACTTGATCTTTATGCGGGAACCGGGGCACTTGGACTCGAAGCCCTGAGTCGTGGCGCGGGTCAGGTGGTGCTTATCGAAAAGACGCGCACGGCCGGTGAAGTGATCGGGGCCAATATCAAAGCGGTGGCACTACCCGGTGCGAAGTTGATTGTTGGGGATGTGGGCTCGGTACTTGGTCGACTCGGGGAGCAGCATTTCCATTTGGTACTGGTAGATCCGCCCTACGAAGTGGCTTCGGCTGATATAGCCACCGTGCTGATGTCCTTACAAGTTAATCGGCTACTGGCCGGCGGGGCACTGGTAGTAGTCGAACGGCCGGCCCCAGGCGGGCACTGCCCCCTACCCGCCGCATGGGAAGTTCTGCAACAGCGCCGACACGGGGATACCAATCTTTGGTACGGTCAAGTACCTAAAAACGTGCTCGACCTCGAGTGAGGAGCCGGTCATGCGCCGAGCGGTCTGCCCTGGGTCATTTGACCCGTGCACGAATGGGCACCTTGACGTCTTTGCTCGAGCGGCCGAAATGGCGGACGAAGTTATCGTCGCGGTACTAATCAATAAGACCAAGTCGAGTCTGTTCACAGTTGCCGAACGCATCGAGATGCTCAAGGAAGTTGTCTCTTCGATGCCGAATGTGAAGATCGACTCCTTCCATGGACTACTTGTCGACTACTGCCGCGACCATGATGCGCCGGTGATCGTCAAAGGACTTCGCGCGGTTAGTGACTTTGACTACGAGTTGCAGATGGCTCAGATGAACTACCGCCTGGCCAGAGTCGAAACCGTGTTTATCTCGACGAACCCCCTATATAGCTATTTGTCTTCAAGCCTGGTCAAAGAAGTGGCCACTTATGGCGGCGATGTGACCGGACTGGTCCCTGACCTCGTGTTGGAGCGACTCCGGGCGAAGATTTCGGGCACAATAGGCTGAGATGCTCGGCTAACACAAGGAGATGTTTTGGACGTCCAAGAACGACTCGACGAACTCGCAGTCCTGATTGAAGACGCCAAGGCGATGCCTCTTTCGGCATCTTGTTTGGTAAATCGGGCACAGGTACTTGACCTCATCGACGAAATCCGCCAATTGCTGCCGGAGTCGGTAGCGCGCGCCGATGAACTACTCGCGGACCGCGAGGCGGTAGTTCAAGACGGCCGACGCGAAGCCGATCGACTCTTGGAGCGGGCTCGTAGTGCAGCCGACCGAATGGTCACCGAGCATGAGGTGTATTTAGCTGCGGTGGGAGAGTCCGAGGCAATGCGGTCGCAAGCGGTCGAAGAGACAGCCCGGATGCGTATGGAGACCGATGACTACATCGATGCCAAATTGGCCACTTTTGAAATCGCGCTGAACAAGACTCTGCAGACCGTCGATCGCGGCCGAGAGCGCCTGCGGGCCCAGGTTTATGAGGATTTGGCGCCCGAGCCCACGCCCGCGGCCTTGGATGAGATCTACGACAACCAGCGCTGACATGGCTTGAGCAGACTCGGGCGATATGCCCGATTTTAGGTCTACCGGGCTTGGCAGTATTCTGCTGCGGCTATCCTTTTACCAATAGCTGGTGTTTTACCTTGACCAACCTTGCTAAGCCGACAGGGGTGCAGTGACCGGCCTCGACCCGAGCAGTCCGTTAGTTCTTGATACGCGGGCTTTGAACCTGCCGCGGCGGGCCGGGTCGATGATCACGGTAACCCGGACGGTGTCCAGCCCGGTTGATATGGGAGTGGCACTAGCCAGAGTCCTTCCTGATTCACCGGTCGAACTTGATCTACGACTGGAATCGGTCATGGAAGGCGTGCTGGTTTCTGGATCAGCGGATGTGCATGTCGACGCGGAATGCGCTCGGTGTCTAGATCCGATGGACTGGGATGAGGTAGTTGAGTTCAGCGAGTTGTTCGTCTATCCCGCCACAGATGCCCGTGGCGCGGTGGTCAAAGAGCCCGCTGATGACGACGAAGACCCGTTGCCGAAACTTCAGGACGACATGATCGACCTGGAGCCTACGCTGCGGGACGCAGTGGTGCTTGGCTTTCCGCTGGCACCGGTGTGTCAAAGTGATTGCTCAGGCCTGTGTTCGGTCTGTGGGGTCCGGCTTGACGACTACCCAGGACACTTGCATGAGCAGCTTGATCCAAGGTGGGCTGCACTTTCTGCCTTGGCGTTACCAGATTCAACCGAAGACCAAAGTTAGTCAAAGAAATTAAAGTTGTCATAGAAACCGAAGTTGGACCAAGAAAGAGGACACCGTGCCAGTACCGAAGCGCAAAACCTCGCGCTCTAATACCCGCCACCGTCGTTCGCAGTGGAAGACCGCTGTGCCGACATTGGTGACCTGCGTTCGCTGCAAGGAAAAGCGTTTGGCGCATACCGCGTGCCCAACTTGTGGCACTTATGCCAAGCGACGCGTGCTGGACGTCTGATCATGGCTCGCGTCGCCCTGGATCTAATGGGCGGCGACGGCGCTCCCGAGGTCGTGGCCGATGCCGTGGTGGCGTTGGATCTTGACGCACTCGACATCGACCTCGTTCTCGTGGGCCCGCCCGCCCTTGCCAGTCAGTTACTTTTCGCGCGCGGTATTAACGTTGGCACGAACCCGCGTTTGACCATTTTGAGCGCAACTTCCGGCGTGCTGATGAATGGCGACCCGCTGTCCCATGTGCGCACTAATCCAAATGCCAGTGTGCTGGTCGCGGCTGGGGCAGTCGGTGCCGGCGCCGTCGATGCGTGGGTCTCGGTTGGCCATAGTGGTGCGTCGGTGGCCGCGGCGGTTTTGTCATGTGGTCGGGTCCCCGGGATGTCGCGTCCGGCCCTAGCGGTGGTGCTGCCCGCTACTTCGGGTCCGGTTGTCCTGGTAGATGTGGGGGCCGCCCCGGAAGCAACCGCAAATGTTTTAACCCAGTTTGCGATGGCCGGCTGGTGCTATGCCACCGCTTTGGGAATACCCGACCCGGCCGTGGGCCTACTAAATATTGGTAGCGAAGCCGGTAAAGGTGATGCGCTGCGCCTAGCTGCCGACACCTTGATGCAGGAACGGTTGCCCGCACTCGGGGTGCGCTACACCGGATCGGTCGAAGGCCATGACGTAGCTACCGGCGCGCGCGCACAGGTCATCGTGACCGATGGTTTCACCGGAAATGTTTTACTAAAAGGCATGGAAGGTGCGGTGGGCTGGGCGGCGCAGCAGATGGCGCTCGCATACGGCAATGCAATACCAGCGCGAGCGGTAGTCGCCGGTACCGCGACCGGTGATTTTGCCGCGGGAATGTTACTCGGGGTCAACGGCATCACGGTAATTGGGCACGGCGCTGGCCGACCAAATGAGATTGCGGCGTGTGTTCGCATGGCGGCTCGTGCCGCGAAATCCGACCTTATCGGCCTAACGCAACGAACATTTTCCACTTTGCTGGAGCGGGCCAGATGACCGAGCAATTGGTAAGACGCGCCTTAGCGCGCGTGTTTGAGCGCGAAGTTACCTTTGTGGTTCGGCCCGATACACCACTTGACTCCTTTGGCCCGATTGACCAAGCGTGGGTCATGTTGGCGCAGGCGATAGCTGAGGCGGTGGCGGTAACTGGCGTCGCAATAGAACTAGATGACGCCGACATCTGCGGGATTCAGACATTTGGCGAACTCGTGCAACTAGTTGACACGTTAACTGACGCCGACATGCAGGCAACTTCATGAACAACTGGCGCAACCGAAGTGAGCGTGGTCGCGAGGAGATCCTGACCCACCTAGCCGCCAGCCTTGGGGTACCACTTGATCTCGCCCTGCTCAATCAAGCACTAACCCACCGCTCCTACGCCTACGAGCACGGCGGGCTGCCACATAATGAGCGGTTGGAGTTTTTGGGGGATGCGGTACTTGGTGTACTGGTGACCGACACCTTGTACCGAACTTTCCCGGATTTACCCGAAGGGCAATTGGCGAAACTACGTGCAGCCGTGGTGAACTCGCGTGCACTCGCAGACGTTGCGCGCGAACTAGATCTTGGTGCCTACCTACTGTTGGGCCGCGGTGAAGACACCACCGGTGGCAGGGATAAGCCATCGATCCTCGCCGATGCAATGGAAGCGGTGATCGGGGCTATCTACTTATCAGGCGGGATTGGCGTTGCCGGCGATCTCATCCAAGATCGTTTTGGTCCACTTATTGAAATTTCAGCGGAGCTCGGCGCGGGCCTTGATTGGAAGACTTCACTACAAGAAGCCGCAGCTAGCGCTGATCTTGGCCTGCCGGAATACCTGGTAAGCAATACCGGGCCAGATCACGAGAAGGAGTTTTACGCTCAGGTGCGGCTAGGTGCTGAGGTAATCGGCGAAGGCTGGGGCCGATCGAAGAAACTGGCAGAGCAGCAGGCCGCAGAAGTTGCCTATGCCCACTTGGCGAAATCGGACCCTTAGATGCCGGAACTTCCAGAAGTCGAAGTCGTGCGTCGGGGGCTCGCTGAGCACGTCACCGGACGCACAATCAAGCTCGTCGAGGTCCGGCACCCGCGCGCGGTGCGGCGCAATCTCGGATCCCTTCCAGACCAACTAGTAGGTGAGCGCATCCGATGCGTGAGTAGGCGCGGGAAGTATCTGTGGCTGCCAATGGCGGGGGACCAAATCGCACTTGTTGCCCACCTGGGTATGAGTGGCCAGTTGCTGGTGCAACCTAGGGAGGCGCCCGATGGCAAGCACCTACGGGTCCGCATTGACTTTTCCGACGACGGACCGCAACTGCGCTTTGTTGACCAGCGCACCTTTGGTGGGATGATGACCGCCGGGCTGGTGCCGGACAACGCCGGCGGCCACGTTCCCGACATCATCAGTCATATTTCCCGGGACCTGCTCGACCCGGTGTTTGATGAGGTGGCCTGCATCACCCGACTGCGGGCCAAGAACATTGAGATCAAGCGGGCTTTGCTGGATCAATCATTAATTTCCGGAATCGGCAATATCTACGCTGACGAAGCTCTGTGGCGGGCCAAACTAAATGGCCGGCGCTCAACCGGGGCCCTGTCGGCACCTAAAATCCACGAATTACTCAAGCATGCCAAATCGGTCATGACGCAGGCACTTGGCCAGGGTGGCACCAGCTTCGATGCGCTATACGTCAATGTCAACGGCGAGAGCGGCTACTTTGACCGACAGCTAAGTGCCTACGGCCAAGAGGGTGAGCCTTGTGGGCACTGCGGCAGCTTGATCCGTCGGGAGAAATTCATGAATCGATCCAGTTTTTTCTGCCCCCGGTGCCAGCGGCGGAGCCCTAACCCGCGTCCGCAAGATAAGGTGTGACGAACTCGTCCTCAGCGCCTTCCCCGCGCCCGACCAGCGGAGAACCGTGCACCTTAAGACCTTGACTCTGAAGGGTTTTAAATCCTTCGCCTCTTCGACGACCCTGCATTTTGAGCCGGGCGTGACCTGCGTGGTGGGGCCGAATGGTTCTGGCAAGTCCAATGTCGTAGATGCACTCGCCTGGGTCATGGGTGAGCAAGGTGCCAAGTCACTTCGTGGCGGCAAGATGGAGGACGTCATCTTCTCCGGGACCTCCGGCCGGGCTCCACTGGGCCGAGCCGAGGTGCAATTGACCATCGACAACTCCGATGGCACTTTGCCGATCGAGTACACCGAGGTCACCATCTCGCGCACCCTGTTTCGCAACGGAGGCTCGGAGTACGCGATAAACGGTGAGCAGTGCCGACTACTCGATGTACAGGAATTACTAAGTGACTCAGGTATCGGCCGTGAGATGCATGTCATCGTCGGCCAAGGTCAACTTGATTCGATTTTACAGGCCACGCCCGAGGATCGTCGTGGCTTCATCGAAGAAGCTGCTGGGGTTTTGAAGCATCGTAAGCGCAAGGAAAAGGCGCTTCGAAAGCTCGATGCAATGGGCGCGAACCTAACACGGCTGACAGATCTGACCAATGAGCTGCGCCGCCAATTGAAACCACTTGGGCGCCAAGCCGAGGTCGCGCGCCGCGCGGTGGTGATCCAATCGGACGTGCGTGATGCCAGGTTGCGCTTGATGGCCGATGACTTAACCGTTCTTCGTAACCTGTTGGCTGCCGAAGTAGCCGACGAAACCGCGCTGCGGGCTCGTCAGGCTAAGGCGGAGTCTGAACTCACCGCGCTAAGAACCCAAGAGGCCGATGGCGAAGCCGCAGTGTTGCAGGAGGGCCCGCATTTAATTACGTCGCAGGAGACGTGGTTTGCTTTAAGTGGCCTTCGTGAACGCTTCAACGGGTTGGTACAACTTGCTAATGAGCGGGTGCGCAATTTGCAGCCCGAAGCCCAAGAAGAAGCATCAGGCCGGGACCCTGAACAAAGCGATGCCGAAGCGCGTTTACTTCGTGAGCAGGAGTTTGAACTTGGCCGCGAGGTTGAGTTAGGGCGCGAGGTACTCGCTGCGGCGGAGGCCCGGCGCCTTGACGCCGAACAGGCCCTCTTACTTGAGGAACATCGGGTGGCGGCTGCCGACCGAGCTGCTGCCGATCGACGTGAAGGCCTCGCGAAGTTACGGGGTCAAGTTGACGCGGCTGGCTCGCGTATTGAAACCCGCGCAAGTGAAATTGAGCGTCTCACGGCTTCGATAATTGAGGCGAGGGAGCGCGGAGAGTTAGCCCAGAGCGAGTTCCACGCCATCGAAATTCAAGTCGCGGGCCTTAACCAGGGTGAATTAGGGCTGGATGAGGAATACGAACTGGCGTTAGCCGAACTAGAACGCGCCGATAGTGTCGTTGAGAATCTGCGCACTGCGGAGTCGGTCGGGGAGCGGGAGCGTGCGGCCCTAGCCGCGCGCCTTGATGCGCTTGAGTTAGGACTTTCGCGTAAGGATGCCGCTTCGGTACTCATCGCATCTACCGAGCGTTTGCACGGTGTACTGGGTCAATTGGCCGGATTGCTTCAGATTGATCACGGTGCGCAGGCGGCCGTCGCTGCGGCACTTGGTGATGTTGCCGACGCAGTGGTAGTCCGGGGGGTAGATGCCGCTGTTGCCTCGGTCGTGCTCCTGAAAGAGCAAGATGCAGGTCGCGCCGCACTCGTACTTGCCGACGGCGACGGTGCCGCCCCGGCTCCGGTAGGCGACCCCCCGGTTGGCTCCTGGCTGCGGGCCTGCGTTCGGTGCGAAGACAATCTGCGCGCTGTGGTGGACCGTTTGCTGATGAACTGCGTGCTGGTGGCGGATGTGCGCACAGCGGCCGATGCCCAGCGCGCTAATCCCGATCTGGTGTTTGTCACCGAGGCTGGCGATATCTTCGCTGCCGGAGTGGTTCATGGCGGATCAACCGATAAGCAAAGCCTGCTAGAGGTCCAGGCTGCCCACGAGCAAACCGCGCGTGACTTGGTAGTCGCAACACATGGTCTGGAACGGGCTCGCTTCGATCTAGTCGCCGCACGTGATGCGCAACGATCGGCCGCGGATTTCGCAGCAGGGGCGCTCAATCGGCTACATGATTCCGATGCCCAGATGGCCGCGGTCGCGGAGCAATTAGGCCAATTGGGCCAGGCCGCACGTTCGGCTCATGCGGAGGCAGAGCGAGGCTCACTTGCCCGCGTGGCCGCCGAGGCCGCCCTTGAACACGATCAACAAAACCTTTTGACCATGCAAACCAGACTGGCTGGCGCTGAAACCCAGCCGGCACCGGATCTGGCCGGTGATAGGCGTGCGGCTCTTGCAAGCCAGGCCAATGTTGCCCGGCAAGCTGAGGTGGATGCTCGACTGGCGCTACGCACCGGCGAGGAGCGCGTTGGGGCGGTCGGAATTCGGGCCGAGCAACTCGAGCGAGGGGCAAATGCTGAACGTAGGGCCCGCATCAATGCAATTGCCAGACGGGAACGACGAGCGGCCGAGCTTATTACCGCTATCGCCATTCTTGCTGCCTCGCGGATTGCACTGACGCGAATTGAAGGTTCGGTCGCGCAGGCCAGCCGCGATCGCGCGGCCGTAGAGCGGGCGAAAGCAGATCGTGACCAACTACTTATCGAGTTGCGCACTAGTATCCGCGAGCGCACCGGTGAACTTGATCTCCTTAAGGATAGTGTGCATAGAGATGAGATGGCACGCGCTGAGCAGCGGCTTCGGATCGAGCAACTAGAGGAAAAGGCACTCGAGGATTTCGGCGTCGAAGGCGATGTCTTATTAGCCGAGTACGGCCCTGAGCAATTGGTGCCGCCGAGCCCGGCGGTACCCGGTGACGAAATCCCGGCCGATGCCCCAGACCCCCAGCCATACCCGTATGTGCGTGCCGAACAAGTTAAGCGATTAAAAACAGCGGAACGTGAGCTTAATATTTTAGGCAAGATAAATCCCCTCGCGCTTGAGGAATTCACCGCGATGGAGGAGCGCCATACTTTCCTGAGTGAGCAATTGGAGGACCTCAAGAAGTCGCGTGATGATCTACTTGACATCATCAAGGAGGTCGATGCACGCGTTGAGCAGGTATTCACCGAGGCCTATTTTGAAGTGGAGCGGGAATTCGTAGGAGTCTTCGCCAGACTCTTTCCCGGTGGTGAGGGTCGACTGATCTTGACCGACCCCGACAATATGCTCACCACCGGTATTGACGTCGAAGCACGCCCGCCGGGCAAGAAAGTAAAGCGCCTATCGCTTTTGTCAGGTGGGGAACGATCTTTGACCGCGGTGGCATTCTTGATCGCGTTGTTCAAAGCCCGCCCGAGTCCGTTCTACGTACTCGATGAGGTTGAGGCCGCATTGGATGACGTGAACCTGCTTCGATTGATCGACATCATCGATGAGTTGCGTTCTAGCTCACAGCTAATTGTCATCACTCACCAAAAACGCACGATGGAGATTGCCGATGCGCTGTACGGGGTGTCGATGCGCGGTGATGGTGTCACCCAGATCATCGGTCAGCGCCTGCGCGATGTCGAGACCGCCAGCGCTTGACCGCAGTCTTAGTTTCGCCTTCGGTGCTAGTGCTCTGAAAGGATGCTCCCCATGAACTCAGGCCTGATTTACGCCGGTATCGCCCTGTTGATCATCGTGATCGCAGTGGTTGTGGTGCTCATGCTGCGCAGGCGGGTGGCGGCGATTACCGAGCAACCGCAGGTGGCGACGGTCGACGTGGCCCCCGTCATCAGTGATGCACCCGATGATGGTCTCCCATCGGACCTAACCGATGCAGATTTGTCCGCGATCCTCGAAGTTGAGATTCCAGATGCTGCTGCCGGCCGCTTGCATCGACTGCGGGCACGCTTGGCGCGCTCTAATAATGCGATTGGGAAAGGTCTGCTTGCCCTCCTGAGCTCCGGGGAGCTAACTGATTCGACCTGGGACGAGGTTGAAGAGACTTTGCTAACTGCCGATCTAGGGGTGGGCCCGACCCACGAATTAATCGCGCGGCTGCGCACTAGGGTCAAAGTTGAAGGTGTGACGACACCGGAGCACATCAAAATGCTGCTCCGCGAGGAACTCCTGACACTTGTTGATCCCACGTTGGATCGTGACATCATGATGAGCGTCGATGGGCGTCCGGCGGTGATTTTGGTGGTGGGGGTAAATGGCACCGGCAAAACAACAACCGTGGGCAAACTTGCAAGACTCCTGATTGCCGATGGGCAAGCGGTCGTACTCGGGGCCGCCGATACTTTCCGAGCCGCCGCGGCAGACCAATTGCAGACCTGGGGTGATCGGGTGGGCGCCGCCGTAGTGCGCGGCCCAGAGGGTGGGGATCCGGCGGCGGTGGCCTTCGATGCGGTGCGCATTGGTGCTGAGGCTGGCGCTGACACGGTGGTCATCGACACCGCTGGGCGGCTGCACACCAAAACTGGCCTGATGGATGAACTCGGCAAGGTGAAACGGGTGGTTGAGAAGCAATCGCCGGTGGATGAAGTGCTATTGGTTCTTGATGCCACAACCGGACAAAACGGCTTGGCTCAGGCCCGAGTTTTCCGCGATGTAGTTGCCATTACCGGCATCGCACTCACAAAGCTTGACGGCACGGCGCGGGGCGGAATTGTCGTCGCGGTGCAACGCGAACTCGGGGTCCCGGTCAAATTGGTGGGTTTGGGTGAAGGCCCAGATGACCTTGCCCTCTTCGATCCAGTGGAGTTCGTCGAGGCCCTCGTGGGGGATTTGTAACACAGCGTTTACCTAAGTAGCCCCTGATGTGACACCCACGAAACGTGATTAGTGCGTGACTGAAACGTCCGCACGCAATCCTCCAGCCACTGAACCATTCGTGGCTGCGGTACCGGATATGGGCTTCGTGGCTTTCCAGGCGATGTTCGCCTGTCTCACGGTAGACCTGATCGCCAGCACCATCGTGGACCGCAGCAAGTTCAGTGCTTGGCTAGTTTTTGCGGGGGTATGGGCGGTACTCGTGTACTTTCCGGTGGCCCACTGGGTTTTCACTCTCAATCCCGAAACCGGGGGCTGGCTCTACAAACTTGGAGTGATCGACTTCGCTGGTGGCACCGCTGTACATATCAACGCCGGTGCAGCGGCTTTAGCGTTGGCAATTGTTATTGGCCGCCGGGTGGGCCACTATCAACCAACCTGGCCGACGGGGTGCGTTGGCGGGTGCTGGAGGCAATGGCAGCCGGTTAGCCGACGAGGGCAGCGGGCCAGCCGATACTCTGACCCCGTGTTCGCGAACCTCTCTGATCGCCTTGCCGCCACCATCAAGGGACTGCGCGGTAAGGGCCGACTCTCCGAATCCGATGTTGATGCGACGGTGCGCGAAATTCGCACCGCATTGCTAGAGGCCGACGTTGCATTGCCCGTGGTGCGCGAGTTCACCGCGGTAGTCAAGGAACGGGCCCTAGCCGCAGCGGCTTCTGGTGCCCTTAACCCGGCCCAGCAAATCGTCAAGATCGTGCACGAGGAGCTCATCGCAATTCTGGGGGGCGAAACTCGGAATCTTGTTTTCGCAAAGAATCCGCCGACGGTGATCTTGCTTGCGGGCCTACAAGGTGCCGGCAAGACAACACTCGCGGGCAAGTTGGCACTTCAGCTAAAAAACGAGGGCCATACCCCGCTTCTTGTCGCGGCCGATCTACAGCGTCCTAATGCGGTGGATCAATTGCGCATCATCGCCGAGCAGGCCGGTGTCGCGGTTTTTGCCCCGGAGCCCGGAAATGGTGTTGGTGATCCGATCCGGGTGACCAAAGACGCTCGGGTGTTCGCTGAACAAAAATTGCATGACGTTGTCATCGTCGATACGGCAGGTCGGTTGGCGATTGACGCTGAGCTAATGCAGCAGTTGCGGGCGGTACGTGATGCTGCCCGACCTGATGAAACCTTGCTGGTAGTTGACGCGATGATCGGTCAAGATGCCGTACGCACCGCGGTGGAGTTCGCCGAGGGTGTTGGCTTTGATGCAGTTGTCCTCACCAAACTCGATGGTGATGCTCGTGGTGGCGCCGCGCTGTCAATCGTCAGCGTGACAAAGCGCCCCATTATGTTTGCGTCGGTCGGTGAGAAATTAACCGACTTTGAGGTGTTCCACCCCGACCGCATGGCGTCGCGCATCCTAGATATGGGTGACATGCTCACCTTGATCGAACAGGCCGAACGGGTATTTGATGCTGAGCAAACCGAACGGATGGCGCGCAAGGTTTCAGCGGGTGAGGATTTCACCCTTGATGACTTCCTTGAGCAAATGCAGTCGCTCAAGAAGATGGGCTCGATCGGCAAGATCATGGGCATGCTGCCCGGGATGGGCGAGATGAAAGCCCAACTGGATCAAGTGGATGATCGTGAAATGGATCGGGTAGCTGCGATCATTCAATCGATGACTCCGGCCGAGCGCCAAGAGCCAAAGATCTTGAATGGGTCACGCAGAGCTCGGATTGCTCGCGGATCTGGGTCATCGGTCAGTGAAGTCAATGGCCTAATTGAACGCTTTAGCCAAGCCCAGAAAATGATGAAGCAGATGGGTAAAGGTGGGGTGCCGGGCCTGCCGGGGGGGCCGGGCCTGCCGGGGATGCCAGGTCTAGGTGGTGGCAAGAAATCTAAAGGCAAGATGGCCAAGGCCAGCAAACCGGCCAAGGGTAAAAGTCGAAGCGGCAATCCGGCAAAGCGAGCCGATCAAGAAGCCGGCATCTTTGCACCAACCGCGGTGCCGGCAGACTTAGATATCTCGGCCTTGCCCCCTGAGTTCAAGAAACTGCTAAATTAAGCTAATGACCCTGCCAAGTCGGAGCATCCCCACTTTTTGTGTAGCGCTCGGTGGGCTCGTCATCATTTCGGCATTGGTATCGAGTTCGCCAGCAAGCGCGCACGCGATTGTCGAACTAAATGGCGTGTCGGCCGTCGCTGGCAAATCCAGTGTGCTGACTTTGGAGATCCAGCACGGATGCTTAACCGGCCAGGACGGAACGACGCAGGTTATTGCTTTTGCTGGTAAGCCCTGGGGTGCGATAAAGCCGGCCGCGGTGAGTGGTTGGACGTCCTTGAGTGCGCGGCTTGCTGATGGCGGCCAACAGATCACTTGGACCAGTCAAGGGGCCCCGCAGCCATTTGGGACCCCGATGTTTTTTCCGATGACGGTCAGGTGGCCTAAGTCCGCCGGGATTTATGGCTTGCGGGTGCTGCAGGTATGCCCCAGCGGGGTCACTTGGTGGGATACCCCGTTTATCCCGGCCACCGCATCGGCCCCCGCGCCACCCTTGACCCCATTGCCCCAGGTGCAGGTGCTGCCCTGACCCGGAGCAACGGCGGGCTCGGCGCACCCGGGGTACTGAGCGGCAAACCACCGGATTTTGACCCGTGGTTCTGGCCTACTTGATCATCTGGCAGAATATAGAGGTCTTGCCGCCAGGTTGGCCCTCTATCCTTCCGAAGTGGCAACCCGCAAGGTTTTCGCCAAACGTCGTGTCCCCACGCGATTGCCGGCGCGCACCGCCTAAAAAACAGGAGATAAGCCCACCGTGGCCGTAAAAATCAAACTTAAGCGTCTTGGCAAGATCCATGCTCCGCAGTACCGAATCGTGGTTGCTGATGCACGCGCCGCGCGCAATGGTCGGTCCATTGAGGAGATTGGCCTCTACCAACCGATGGAAGACCCGAGTGTTATCAAGGTCGACTCGGCGCGGGTGCAGTACTGGCTCGGAGTTGGTGCACTGCCTACCGAAGCCGTAACCGCAATATTGAAAGTGACCGGGGATTGGCAAAAATTTAAGGGCCTACCCGGTGCTGAGGGCACCTTGCGGGTGGCCGAGCCCAAGGTCAGCCGCCTTATTAAATTTGAAGCGGCCATCCAAGATGCGGCCAAGGAGCCAAAAACACCTGCCAAGAAGCCCAAGATTGAGGTGACCGCTCCGGTGGCGCCAGCGTCCGACAACACAGTTATCGAAGCCGCCGTGGTCGCCGCCGAGGCGGTAGCGGTTATTGATGCGGTTGAAGCGGTTGAAGTGGTTGAAGCGGTTGAAGCCGTTACTGAAGGCACCCCCTGATGTTGGAAGAAGCCTTGGCGCACTTGGTGCGCGGCATCGTCGATAATCCAAGTGATGTTTTTGTCAGCGAGCGTGAGCAGCGTCGGGGCAAATGCCTTGACGTTCGGGTACATCCGCAGGACATGGGTCGGGTGATCGGCCGAGCCGGCCGTACCGCGACCGCGCTGCGCACAGTCATGGCCGCACTAAATGACGGTCGCGGCGTGCGTATCGATTTCCTCGATGTAGCCGAGCGCTGACCAATTAGGTAGTCATGCGTGTCGTTGTCGGCCGCATCGGTAAACCCCATGGCCTGCGGGGCCAGGTAACCATAGAGCTTCGAACGGACGAACCCGATGAGCGTTTTGCTCCGAGTTCGGTTCTTTTCGCGGACGGCGCCGTCGGCTTGCTGACTGTTGCCGAGATTCATTGGCACTCCGGTCGCCTGCTAGTGAACTTCGTTGGCTACGAAAGCCGAAGTGCCGCCGAAACCCTGCGCGGAACAATTCTCGAAGTCGAGCGGGATGCCGAGGCTCAGCCATCTGATCCCGACGAATTCTATGATAGTGCGCTGATTGGGTGCAAGGTTGAGACAATTAGCGGTGAACCAATAGGCGTGGTCGGCGAGGTTGTGCACCTGCCCTCCCAAGAGTTGCTGTCGGTAATTACAGCAACCGGGCGAGAGGTACTAATTCCATTTGTCGCACAGATCGTGCCAACCGTTGACATGGCAACGCGTCGAATTCTCGTCGATCCACCCGCGGGGCTGATTGAGGAGCCGGTCGATGCGAATTGACTTGGTCACGATTTTCCCGGATTACTTCACACCGCTGACCCTGTCACTTTTGGGCAAAGCGATAGCGGCCGGCTTGATCGAGGTTCATGTACATGATCTGCGCACATTTGCGCATGACCGACACAACACCGTTGACGATACTCCCTATGGCGGTGGGCCAGGCATGGTGATGGGCCCACAACCGTGGGGTGAGGCACTAGATGCGATTGCCGCAACGAATAAGGAATTGCGGCCGGTATTGGTGGTGCCAACCCCCTCGGGGGTGGTCTTTGATCAACGTGCGGCCCAGGCGTGGACCAGCGACCCGTGGCTGGTTTTCGCCTGCGGGCGTTACGAAGGCATAGATGCGCGGGTGGCCCAGCATTATTCAGCGAGTGCGGATTGGGCTGGGGTGCGTGAAGTTGGGATAGGCGACTATGTGCTAGCCGGTGGTGAGGTGGCGAGCTTGGTGTTGATTGAAGCAATCGCGCGCTTACTTCCTGGTGTTGTCGGTAATGAAGCCAGCGTGACCGACGACTCATTCGCTTCGGGCTCGATGGCACACCTGCTTGAAGGACCGGTTTTCACCAAGCCACAGGAATGGCGTGGGTTGACGGTGCCAGAGGTGTTACTTGGTGGGCACCATGGGCAGATCACCAGTTGGCGAGCCGAACAGGCGCGGTTGCGGACGGCGCAGATGCGCCCCGAATTGGCCGCTGACTTAGCCTCAGATCAGCACGGGGATCACCAAAGCTAGCCGGCAGAGCTAGGTCGGTTTGGCCCCGTATCGGGCCTGTGGCAGACTTGGGCAGCAGGCCCGGGGTGCCCCGCCACAGGGGAAGCCGCCGGTTTTGAGTTAACGAGTGTTCCCGATCCCCAAAGTGGGGCCAATAATTGTGGGCGACCTGTGGCGCTTGCAGGAAGTGAATCCAAGATGAAGACCCTTGACGGCGTTGACGCGGCATCCCTAAAGACCGGGCTCCCGGACCTTCGAGCAGGTGACACCGTCAAGGTGCACGTAAAGGTTGTTGAAGGTAACAAGACCCGTGTCCAGATTTTCCAAGGTGTGGTTACTGCTCGGGCCGGCTCAGGTGTTGGCGAGACTTTCACGGTTCGCAAGGTTTCCTATGGCGTCGGAGTCGAGCGTACCTTCCCGCTGCACACCCCAATCCTTGAGAAGATCGAGTTGCTAACCCGCGGTGATGTACGTCGCGCCAAGTTGTACTACCTGCGGGATCTGCGCGGTAAGGCGGCAAAGATTCACGAGCGCCGGGAGAATGTATCTACGGCAGCAGGCCCCGGGGCAGCCGAGTCCGCAGCAGTCCAAGAATAAGACACTTCTCGTCCGCACCCGACAAATTGTTTCGCCGCTAATTGGAATTGATAGTCTGACTTAGCGATGGCCAATAAGAGACGCGGTCCTTGGTGGGACCTACCACTGACTTTCATTATTGCTTTTGGCGTTGTCCTACTTCTCACTACCTTCGTTGCTCGCCCTTTCTCCATTCCGTCGAGCTCAATGGAAGACACCTTGCAGGTTGGTGATCGCGTTTTGGTGAACAAGATCACTTATCGGCTGCGCCCAATTGAACGTGGTGATGTCGTGGTGTTTGACGGCACCGATTCATTCGTCAAGGCTGGTGAAATCCCTCAGCGTGATCTGGTTACCGGCACGTTGTCGTGGTTGGGCCAGTCGATAGGGGTGGTACCGCCGGACAGCACAGATTTTGTTAAGCGGGTGCTCGGACTGCCGGGTGATCATGTAGTCTGCTGCGACGCTGAGGGTCATATCACGGTTAACGACGTTCCTCTTGAGGAAGCCGCATATATGTTCCCTGGCGATTCACCAAGTGACATGAACTTCGATGTGATTGTTCCCGATGGCAAGCTGTGGCTAATGGGCGATCACCGCTCCAACAGCGCTGATTCGCGCTACCACCTAGGTGATCCCGGTGGTGGAATGGTGCCACAAAGTCGAGTGGTGGGCCGGGTGATGAATGTGCTCTGGCCATTGAACCGCATCCAAGCTGTCTCAATCCCAGAGAATTTCGCTGAGGTTCCCGCACCTGGCTTGGCTAACTGATGGCGGTCTCGGCACGCGATGACGACAACGGCCTGCCACCATCGGAGCCGGTGGCAGGTGGTCGGCACCGTAAAGGGGAGCGCAAGGAATCAAAAAGTAGCGCCCTCCACTTCCTGAGAGAAACCGTAATTATCGTGGTCTCGGCGTTCGTGCTCTCAGCGCTCGTCCGGGCCTTCTTGATTCAGGCTTTCTACGTGCCTAGTGCGTCAATGGAAGAAACCCTGCTACCTAATGACCGGATTATCGCGGCCAAGGTTACGACCCGAATTTCCGGTGTGCAGCGCGGTGAAATCATGGTTTTTCAGGACCCTGGCGGGTGGTTACCAACCCCTGAGCCAAGCCCAACCGGTGCGCGCAGCGCACTTCGAACCGCGTTGACCTTCATCGGTTTGCTCCCGAGCGATACTGGGCAAGATCTAGTCAAGCGGGTAATTGGCATCGCCGGTGACCGGGTCGCGTGCTGCGATGAACAAGGGCGCATCGTGCTCAATGGGGTGCCACTAGATGAGTCCTATGTATCCGGCCCGACCGATCAGGTGCGCTTTGACATCGTGGTGCCGGCCGACTCTATGTTCATGATGGGGGATAACCGAGGCAACTCCCGAGATTCGCGTTACCACCTGGACGTCAACAATGGCGGGGTACCAGATGCGTCCGCTGTGGGCCGCACGGTGCTAACGATTTGGCCGTTTGATCGCCTTAGCCTCCAGCCGATCCCGGAAATTTTCGGCAATCCGGCCATCGCCAATGGCGCGCCTAACTAGTTCGTCATCGAAGTGCGCCGAGCCGGGGAGGGTGTTGGGCGGGCTTGGGTTTATGCCGTCGAATAGCCGATGATCGGGCTTTTTTGTGTCCGGATCTGGTACCGGTACCGCAAGGAAGGCAGTATTACCAAGGGGTTTGCTGCGCGCT